>NZ_OX336385.1:1042500-1107500 GCF_946902905.1 Streptococcus sp. Marseille-Q6470 | reverse complement strand
GACCTACCCATGAGCAGGTTGAAGGTGCGGTAAGACGCACTGGAGGACCGAACCAGGGCACGTTGAAAAGTGCTTGGATGACTTGTGGGTAGCGGAGAAATTCCAAACGAACTTGGAGATAGCTGGTTCTCTCCGAAATAGCTTTAGGGCTAGCGTCGACATCAAGATTCTTGGAGGTAGAGCACTGTTTGGGTGAGGGGTCCATCCCGGATTACCAATCTCAGATAAACTCCGAATGCCAATGAATTATGGTCGGCAGTCAGACTGCGAGTGCTAAGATCCGTAGTCGAAAGGGAAACAGCCCAGACCACCAGCTAAGGTCCCAAAATAATTGTTAAGTGGAAAAGGATGTGGGGTTGCACAGACAACTAGGATGTTAGCTTAGAAGCAGCTATTCATTCAAAGAGTGCGTAATAGCTCACTAGTCGAGTGACCCTGCGCCGAAAATGTACCGGGGCTAAAACAATTTACCGAAGCTGTGGATACCTTTATAGGTATGGTAGGAGAGCGTTCTATGTGTGGTGAAGGTGTACCGTGAGGAGCGCTGGAACGCATAGAAGTGAGAATGCCGGTATGAGTAGCGAAAGACAGGTGAGAATCCTGTCCACCGTAAGACTAAGGTTTCCAGGGGAAGGCTCGTCCGCCCTGGGTTAGTCGGGACCTAAGGAGAGACCGAAAGGTGTATCCGATGGACAACAGGTTGATATTCCTGTACTAGAGTATGTAGTGATGGAGGGACGCAGTAGGCTAACTAAAGCAGACGATTGGAAGTGTCTGTCTAAGCAGTGAGGTGTGAATTGAGTCAAATGCTTAATTCTATAACATTGAGCTGTGATGGGGAGCGAAGTTTAGTAGCGAAGTTAGTGACGTCACACTGCCAAGAAAAGCTTCTAGCGTTTAAACATACTCTACCCGTACCGCAAACCGACACAGGTAGTCGAGGCGAGTAGCCTCAGGTGAGCGAGAGAACTCTCGTTAAGGAACTCGGCAAAATGACCCCGTAACTTCGGGAGAAGGGGTGCTGACTTTAGGTCAGCCGCAGTGAATAGGCCCAAGCAACTGTTTATCAAAAACACAGCTCTCTGCTAAATCGTAAGATGATGTATAGGGGGTGACGCCTGCCCGGTGCTGGAAGGTTAAGAGGAGTGCTTAGCGGTAACGCGAAGGTATGAATTGAAGCCCCAGTAAACGGCGGCCGTAACTATAACGGTCCTAAGGTAGCGAAATTCCTTGTCGGGTAAGTTCCGACCCGCACGAAAGGCGTAATGATTTGGGCACTGTCTCAACGAGAGACTCGGTGAAATTTTAGTACCTGTGAAGATGCAGGTTACCCGCGACAGGACGGAAAGACCCCATGGAGCTTTACTGCAGTTTGATATTGAGTGTCTGTACCACATGTACAGGATAGGTAGGAGTCTATGAGCTCGGGACGCCAGTTTCGAAGGAGACGTTGTTGGGATACTACCCTTGTGTTATGGCCACTCTAACCCGGATAGGTGATCCCTATCGGAGACAGTGTCTGACGGGCAGTTTGACTGGGGCGGTCGCCTCCTAAAAGGTAACGGAGGCGCCCAAAGGTTCCCTCAGAATGGTTGGAAATCATTCGCAGAGTGTAAAGGTATAAGGGAGCTTGACTGCGAGAGCTACAACTCGAGCAGGGACGAAAGTCGGGCTTAGTGATCCGGTGGTTCCGTATGGAAGGGCCATCGCTCAACGGATAAAAGCTACCCTGGGGATAACAGGCTTATCTCCCCCAAGAGTTCACATCGACGGGGAGGTTTGGCACCTCGATGTCGGCTCGTCGCATCCTGGGGCTGTAGTCGGTCCCAAGGGTTGGGCTGTTCGCCCATTAAAGCGGCACGCGAGCTGGGTTCAGAACGTCGTGAGACAGTTCGGTCCCTATCCGTCGCGGGCGTAGGAAATTTGAGAGGATCTGCTCCTAGTACGAGAGGACCAGAGTGGACTTACCGCTGGTGTACCAGTTGTCTTGCCAAAGGCATCGCTGGGTAGCTATGTAGGGAAGGGATAAACGCTGAAAGCATCTAAGTGTGAAACCCACCTCAAGATGAGATTTCCCATGATTTTATATCAGTAAGAGCCCTGAGAGAAGATCAGGTAGATAGGTTAGAAGTGGAAGTGTGGCGACACATGTAGCGGACTAATACTAATAGCTCGAGGACTTATCCAAAGTAACTGAGAATACGAAGTGTGAAGGTTTTCTTGTAATTTGATAGATATTCAATTTTGAGTATGTAAGACTCAAAGTTAAGTGACGATAGCCTAGGAGATACACCTGTTCCCATGCCGAACACAGAAGTTAAGCCCTAGAACGCCGGAAGTAGTTGGGGGTTGCCCCCTGTGAGATATGGAAGTCGCTTAGCTCGAGGGAGTTTAGCTCAGCTGGGAGAGCATCTGCCTTACAAGCAGAGGGTCAGCGGTTCGATCCCGTTAACTCCCATAGGTCCCGTAGTGTAGCGGTTATCACGTCGCCCTGTCACGGCGAAGATCGCGGGTTCGATTCCCGTCGGGACCGTAATAACGAAAGTTATTTGACTCGTTAGCTCAGTTGGTAGAGCAATTGACTTTTAATCAATGGGTCACTGGTTCGAGCCCAGTACGGGTCATATTTGCGGGTTTGGCGGAATTGGCAGACGCACCAGATTTAGGATCTGGCGCTTAACGGCGTGGGGGTTCAAGTCCCTTAACCCGCATAATAGAAATCAGCCGGCTTAGCTCAGTTGGTAGAGCATCTGATTTGTAATCAGAGGGTCGCGTGTTCAAGTCATGTAGCCGGCATTTTTTTTAATATAAACCAGAGTCGATGCGAACGTAGTTCAGTGGTAGAACACCACCTTGCCAAGGTGGGGGTCGCGGGTTCGAATCCCGTCGTTCGCTTATAGAGGCCGGGGTGGCGGAACTGGCAGACGCACAGGACTTAAAATCCTGCGATTGGTAACGATCGTACCGGTTCGATTCCGGTCCTCGGCATATATTGAAGAGCACCCTTAGCTCAACTGGATAGAGTACCTGACTACGAATCAGGCGGTTAGAGGTTCGACTCCTCTAGGGTGCATTAACAATTTAATTCGGGAAGTAGCTCAGCTTGGTAGAGTACTTGGTTTGGGACCAAGGTGTCGCAGGTTCGAATCCTGTCTTCCCGATTGGTCAACATTTTGATTGAGGCAGATGCCTTTTTTTATTTTTAAATAAAAAGTAATTATGTTCTTAAATCATCATTTATCTGTAAAATTACATTACATTTCCTTATATGTTTTGTTTCGTTTCCATTTCAAAAACTAATAATCTGGTGAAGAATTATCCTAATGATAGTTCTTTTTTTTTATTTTTGGTATTCTAGACATATGAAAAGAATCAGAATTGATGTTGTTGTTGTTCCTTTAAGTGGACATTTGTATCCAACAATGAATTTATTAGTACCTTTACTGAATAATCCTCAGTATGAGATTCGTTTATTCACAGGTCCTCAGAAAAAAGAAGTTGCTGAAGTTGCTGGTTTCACTGTTGTTCCTATACTAGAGAATCACATCGAAGAGTTTGAACGCGCAGCAAATAATGATCAGCAATTAGGAGTTTTGTCAGCCTATCATCAACTTTCTGAAAGTATTGATTTAATTAATTTAGTTTCGGATCAATTATTAGAAGAGTGGAGTAAAAATCGACCAGATATTGTTATTGCTGATTTTATTACTTTGTCTGGTGGTTTGGTGGCTAATCAACTTGGAATTCCCTGGATAACTACTATGGCTACACAATTTGTTTTAGAAACTACTGATGGGCCTCCTTGTTTTATTGGTGGCATGGGGAGTCCAAAGAATTTTTGGCAGGCTACAATACAATTTTTGGGGAGAAAAGCAACTCGTATAGTGAAACGTATTGTATCTTTTTCATTCCGTGATCGTTTAAAGAGATATAAATTCAAAGTATATAACCAACTCGGTCAGGAGACAATTTATTCTCCTTATTCCATTCTCGCTATTGGCATGAAAGAATTAGAACTTAAAAAGGAATTTCCAGAGCATTTTCGTTGGGTGGGCCCATCAGGAGCTTCAGTTGAGGCAGGAGAGGATTATCCTTTAGATTTGTCTCCTTTTATGGAGCGAAAGAAAGTTTTGATGACTTGCGGTACACAACTAGCTTGGGCAAAAGAAAATCTTATTTATCAAGCTAAGCAACTTGCAAAAGCTCATCCTGATTGTCACTTTTTTGTAACTCGTGGTGTAGGTGGAGAGGCCTTCCAATGTGAAAAACTCATGGAGAATCTGTCCCTTGTTTCTTATCTCCCTTATAAGGAGTATATCCCTCAGATGGATTATGTCATTCATCATGGTGGAGCTGGAATTTTTTATCAATGCATTATTTATGGTAAGCCAGCTTTGATATTACCTCATGATTATGATCAATTTGATTATGCCGTTCGTGGGGTTGAGGCCGGTATTGCTTTTACAGCTAAAAGAGATAATAGCGAGGCCATTGGACAAGCCTTTGAGAAACTGTTAGCTATAGAAAATTGGCCAGAATTAGAGACTTTGCGCCAGGCAGCACAGTCTTATCATCCGACGGAAATTTTGGAGAGTGAAATTCATCGTCTGCTAGCGGATAAGGAGAAAGAAAAATGAAAACAGTTTTAGTAACTGGAGCAACAGGTTTCTTGGGTAAATATGTAGTAGAAGAATTAGTAGATCATGGTTATCTAGTGCGAGCTTTTGGCAGAAATAGAAAAGTTAGTTACTCCTTAGAGAATTCTTCAGTCAGTTTTTTTAAAGGGGATTTGACCAAAGCTGAGGATGTGGCAGAAGCTTGTAAGGGAATGGATATGGTCGTTCATGCGGGAGCTCTGTCAACAGTTTGGGGCCCGTGGGAAGATTTTTATCAGGCCAATGTTTTAGGGACTAAACATGTTCTTGAAGCTTGTCGTCAAGCTGGAATTCAGCGCTTAGTCTATGTATCCTCGCCAAGTATTTATGCTGCTCCCAAGGAGCAGTTGGCTATCAAAGAAAGTGATGCTCCAGAGGAAAACAATCTCAATAACTATATCCGTAGTAAATTAGCTTCGGAGAAACTCTTTAAAGATTATCCAGATGTTCCTAGTATCATCTTGAGACCTCGTGGACTTTTTGGGATTGGGGATACCAGTATTTTGCCACGGGTGATCAACCTTAGTCAAAAAATAGGAATTCCTTTGATTGGAGATGGGCGTCAGCTCATGGACATGACTTGTGTGGAAAATGTAGCTTTGGCAATTCGTTTGGCTTTGGAAGCTCCAGAAGCAAAAGGTGATATCTATAACATCACTAATGGCGAACCAAGAGCTTTTAGGGATTTGCTGGAGGAAAGTTTGACAGGTTTGGGTTATCCAATCAAATATAGAAAAATTCCAGCAACTCTATTATCGGGAATTGCCAGTAGTTTAGAGTTTCTTTATAAGACTCTGAATCTTAAAGGGGAGCCAGCCCTGACACGCTATACCTATTACCTGCTTCGCTATAGTCAGACTCTTGATATTAGTAAGGCTGAGAAGGAACTGGGTTATCATCCAAAAATAAGTATTTCAGAAGGGATTGAGCAATATGTCCAAGATTATCGAAAGCATTGAGTATTTCCCAGCAGGATATTGTACAAGTTATGCTGGTTTGCTCTTTAAGGGTGTCAAGAATAGAAAGATGACTTTTCCAGCGGGTGTCTTTTTAATCAAGCATAAGGAAAAGGGCTATCTGCTTTACGATACTGGCTATCACTATGATATTAAGAGGAAACTTCGTTATGGTTTTTATCGTCTAGGAACTCCAGTTCAAATGACGGAGGAGGATCAGATTTCACATTTGCTGGAAGCTAAAGGAATAAAGCCAGAAGACATTAACTATGTCTTGCTATCTCATTTACATCCAGATCATCTAGGAGGGGCTAGCTTCTTTCCTCATGCAAACTTTATCCTGACTCAGGAAGTGTATGATGTTTATAAGAAACCAAAACTAAAAGATTTAATTTTTAAAGAATTTTTACCGGCTACTTTTGAGGAGAGGTTGACAGTTATTAAGGCAGATCAGCAAAATGCTAACTTTAACTATCGGCCTACCAAGGATCTTTTTGGAGACGGAAGTATCCTTGTAGCTTCGATAGATGGTCATGCCAAAGGGCAAGCTTGTCTCTTTATTCCAGACTATCATCTCTTTATCGCGGCAGATCTTTGTTGGGGAATAGACCTCTTGCCTTATACCAAGCAGATGCATCTGATTCCTTCCTTGGTTCAAGATAGCAAGACTGACTATATCAAGGGAACAGAGTTACTGGAAGAAGTCTTGAGAGACGGCATTGAGGTAGTTGTCAGCCATGACCCTGTAGAAAGGATTGAGCGGATTTTGTATGAAAAAAATAACCTTTCTTAAAACGTTTATCCAAACTCGGTGGCTTCATCATTTTAAATCTCGAGACGCTTTAGAAAACTATCAGAAAAAGCAACTAGCTGCCTATATGGCCTTTCTTAAACGTGAGTCGCCTTATTTTAAAAATGGGGTACCTAGCGACTTTGACCATATGGACAAAGCTTTTATGATGGCTCATTTTAATGAGCTCAACACCCAAGAAGTGGATCGAGACGAGGCCTTGGCTTTGGCTATCGAAAGTGAAAAGACTCGAAATTTCACAGAACTTAAAGGAGAAATAGCTGTCGGTCTTTCTTCAGGGACATCCGGGCATCGGGGAATCTTTATTACAACCGAAAAAGAGCGAAGTATGTGGGCGGCGGCAATCCTAGCCAAGATGTTGCCTAAAGGTCAACTTTTTGGACACCGCATCGCCTTTTTCCTCAGAGCGGATAATGAACTCTATCAGACAATCAATACGGCACTCATTCGTTTAGAATACTTTGATATTTTCAAGAATACAGATGAGCATATAGAGCGTCTCAATAGTTATCAACCGACTATTGTAGTGGCACCTGCTTCTATGTTGATTGAATTGAGCAAGCGCCTAAAAGCCGGAGAGCTAAAGATTCATCCGCAAAAAATCGTATCGGTGGCAGAAATATTGGAAGATAGTGATAAAGAACGGATTGCTGATGCTTTTTCTCTATCCATTATTGACCAAGTCTACCAGGCAACCGAAGGTTTTCTAGCTTGTACTTGCCCTGCTGGAAATCTTCATCTCAATGAAGATATCATATTTGTAGAAAAACACTATCTGGACGATCGACGTTTTTATCCAGTGATTACAGACTTTAAACGAAGCAGTCAGCCTGTTTATCGCTATCAGCTCAACGATATCTTAGTTGAAAATCCTGAACCTTGCCCATGTGGATCTCATTACACAAGGATTGACAAGGTCGAAGGTCGATCTGATGATATTTTCTACTTTGAAGGGCTAGATGGAGGTCAAGTCACGATTTTTCCTGACTTTATCAGACGTTGTATTCTCTTTGTGGAGAATGTCGGAGATTACCAAGTCAAACAACATTCTGAGAAGTTAGTGGAAGTTTGTCTGAGTCGGAGGGACGAGCAAGTTGAAACAGCGATTACAGAGCAGTTTCGACTCTTGGCGCAACAAAAAGAGTTTAAAACACCTGAAATAAAATTTTCAGATTATCACTGGGATACAAGTCGTAAACTCAAACGTATCCAACGTTTATGAAAGGACAAAAAGTTATGACAGAAGTAAAAAGACATGTAGAAATCGCAGGCTATGGAGTTTGCCTTCCAAAAAATACAGTGCAATTTAAAGATCAGACTCGTCATCGTGTGGTTGAAAATGAAGAAACGCAACTCGATTTGGCGGAAGCGGCTATCCAAGCTGCACTTAAAAACGCAAATTTGAGTATGAAAGACATTGATTGCCTTGTATCAGCTAGTGCGGTTGGTGTTCAGCCTATTCCTTGTACAGCAGCTTTGATTCATGAACGTGTGGCAAACGGGCTCTCTATCCCAGCTATGGATATTAATACGACTTGTACAAGTTTTATCTCTGCTCTATCAACTATGTCACATTTGATTGAAGCAGGAGAATATGATCGCGTTTTGATTGTATCTAGTGAAGTTGGTAGCTTGGGGCTTAATCCAAAGCAAAAAGAAAGTTTTGAACTCTTTAGTGATGGGGCAGCAGCCTTTATTTTCCAAAAAAGTAATCAGGACAAAGGAGTTATCGCTAGTCTCCAACGCACTTGGTCAGAGGGAGCTCACGATACAGAGATTCGTGGAGGTTTGACTTCGTATCAACCAAAAGAATACTCTGAAGCGACTAAGACAAATTTCATGTTTGACATGAAAGGCAAGAAAATCCTCTTGCTTTCTGCTCGTGTTATTCCAGAGATGTTCCAAGAATTCCAAGAGAAATCGGGTATTTCTAAAGATGCTGTAGACTATATTATTCCTCACCAAGCTAGTCGTGCTCTTCCTTTGGTTATGGGAAAACTGGGAGTAGATGAAGATAAGTACCTGAATCTTGTTACTGATTATGGGAATATGGTTTCCGTTGCGGTACCTTTTGGTTTAGCTTATGCACTTGATCATGGTTATGTAAAAGAAGGAGATACCATCTTCTTGATGGGAACTGCAGCTGGTATGACGGTCAATATGTTGGCTTTGAAATTGTAAAATAAAAGCAGGCACATATAAGTGGCCTGCTTTTTAAATTAATTTTAAACGTAGGACCCATCGGCCTATACAGAAAAAGCTTGATAACTTTTACGAAACTAAGTATACTAGAAGGTAACAAGCGTTTTCAGACGTTGAATCAGGGAGTAGACTTAGAAATTGAGAGGGAAATATGGGAATCAGAAAATTTCGCTTATTAATGTCCAAGTATGGTTTTAGTATTACGATTATCCTTATAGAATTAGTTCTTGTTTTCGGAATTATTCTTTACATGAGCCAGATTGCTCCGATTATTTGGGTGACTCTTGTATTTTTAATTAGCGTCGCAACGGTTATAGCGATTGTCAATCGTTCGATGTCACCTGAAAGCAAAGTGACTTGGTTGATTGTGACCTTTGTACCTGTGTTTGGTCCACTGCTTTATCTCATGTTCGGTGAGAGAAGACTATCAAAAAAAGAACTGAAGCAACTCCAAGAATTGAATTCTATTGCATTTCATGAGAATAATGGGCGCCAACTCCATTTGCAACTACAGGAGACAGACAAACCAGCTTACGGAATTATCAATGCCTTGCTACATATGGATAGTAATGCAGAAGTCTATGACCATACAGACTCACAATTCTTTGCTAATGGAGAAGAAATGTGGCAACAGATGCTGGAGGATCTTAAAAGAGCTGAAAAGTTTATTTTTCTTGAATACTACATTGTCGAAGAGGGCTTGATGTGGGATAGCATACTCGAAGTTCTGGAAGAAAAGGCAGCTCAGGGAGTCGAAGTCAAGATGCTCTATGACGACATCGGTTGTATGGTGACTTTGCCTGGGGATTATACTGTTTATTTGCGGTCTAAAGGGATTGATGCTCATAAATTTAATAAGGTGATTCCTCGTATGACAGTGGCCTATAACAACCGTGACCACCGGAAAATCTTGGTCATTGATGGGCAGATTTCCTACACTGGTGGAATCAACCTTGCAGACGAATATATCAATCATATTGAACGTTTTGGTCACTGGAAAGATAGTGGGATTCGGATTGATGGTCCGGCGACTCAAGCATTTACCAGACTATTTCTCATGAACTGGTACATCAACCGTGGGGAAATCAGTGACTTTGATCAGTATCATTTGGAAAATCAGACACGATTTGGTAGCGGTCTTTGTATCCCATACGGCAGTGGTCCTAAGCCAATCTATAAAACGAAGGTAGGGAAGATTGTTTATCAAAATCTAATTAACCAAGCAGAGGATTTTGTTTATATCACAACGCCTTATCTCATTATCGATTATGATTTAACAGAGGATATAAAAAATGCGGCGATGCGAGGCGTAGATGTGAGAATAGTCACGCCCCATATACCGGATAAAAAACTCATTCAACTTGTAACACGGGGAGCTTATCCAGATCTTTTATCTGCGGGTGTTCGCATTTTTGAATACACACCTGGTTTTATCCATAGTAAGCAAATGATTGTTGATGATCGATTCGCGGCTGTCGGTACTATTAACTTGGATTATCGTAGCTTGGTTCACCACTATGAAAATGCAGTACTACTCTACAAAACAGAGTCAATAGCGGATATTCGCAAAGATTTTGAAGGAATTTTTGAACAATCTCAAGAAATCTTCTCGGATACCATAAATCCTACATGGTATCAAATGATAATTAAAGAAGTCACGCAGTTATTTGCACCGATGCTTTAATTGAAAGAGACGGGAAACCGTCTCTTTTTCTGTAAGCAGTTTCCTTGACATCTTATTTTTTTTGCGTTATCATATTCCATATAATATATGGGAGTCTGTGTACAGTCTGAGAGGAAGTGTTAAACTTCGACCGCACCTGATCTGGGTAATGCCAGCGTAGGGAACGAATACTTGGCCTAATTTTGCACCTTTTTCATATATGAAAGAGGTTTTTCTTTTTTTACAAAGAAAAACTGTAACTTAGAAGGAGGTTTTAATGAAAGCAAGCATTGCTTTACAAGTCCTGCCCCTGTCACAAGGGGTTGACCGCATAGCTCTTATCGATCAAGTCATTGCCTATCTGCAAGCTCAAGGAGTAACCATGGTGGTGACACCCTTTGAAACAGTTTTAGAGGGAGAATTTGATGAGCTCATGCGTATTCTCAAAGAAGCGATAGAAGTGGCAGGCCAAGGAGCAGACAATGTCTTTGCCAATGTGAAAATAAATGTAGGAGAGATTTTAAGCATTGATGAGAAACTTGAAAAGTATAATGAGACGGCATATTAGCCTACTAGGATTTTTGGGTGTCTTGTCCGTTTGGCAGTTGGCAGGCATTTTTAATCTATTGCCTAAATTTATCCTTCCAACTCCACTTGAGATCCTCCAGTCTTTTGTTCGTGACAGAGAATTTCTTTGGTACCATAGTTGGGCAACCTTGAGAGTCGCCTTACTAGGTTTGGTGCTGGGTGTCTTGATAGCTTGTATCATGGCCGTCCTTATGGATAGTCTGAGTTGGCTCAATGATTTGATTTATCCTATGATGGTGGTTGTCCAGACCATCCCGACCATTGCCATAGCTCCTATCCTAGTGTTATGGTTGGGTTATGGGATTCTGCCAAAGATTGTCTTAATCATCTTGACGACTACTTTTCCTATCATTGTCAGCATTTTAGATGGTTTTAGGCATTGTGATAAGGATATGCTGACCTTATTTAGTCTGATGCGTGCAAACCCTTGGCAAATCCTGTGGCATTTTAAAATCCCTGTCAGTCTGCCCTACTTTTATGCCGGTCTGAGGGTCAGTGTCTCCTATGCCTTTATCACTACAGTGGTATCTGAGTGGTTGGGAGGCTTTGAAGGACTAGGTGTCTACATGATTCAATCCAAGAAACTGTTTCAGTATGACACCATGTTCGCGATTATTATTCTGGTATCACTGATCAGTCTTCTAGGTATGAAGCTAGTCGATATCAGTGAAAAATATGTGATTAAATGGAAACGTACTTAAAATAGAGCGTTTTAAAAAGAAAAGAGGAAATAAAAATGAAGAAAACATGGAAAGTGTTTTTAACGATTGTAACAGCTCTTCTAGCTGTCGTGCTTGTGGCTTGTGGCCAAGGAACAGCTTCTAAGGATAACAAAGAAGCAGAACTCAAAAAAATTGACTTTATCCTAGACTGGACACCCAATACCAACCATACAGGGCTTTATGTAGCCAAAGAAAAAGGTTATTTCAAAGAAGCTGGAGTGGATGTTGATTTGAAATTGCCACCAGAAGAAAGTTCATCTGACTTGGTTATCAATGGTAAGGCGCCATTTGCTATCTATTTCCAAGATTACATGGCTAAGAAATTGGAAAAAGGAGCAGGTATTACTGCCGTTGCAGCGATTGTAGAACACAATACATCAGGGATTATCTCTCGTAAGTCTGACAATATCAATAGTCCAAAAGACCTGGTTGGGAAGAAATACGGAACTTGGAATGATCCAACTGAGCTTGCGATGTTGAAAACCTTGGTAGAATCTCAAGGTGGAGACTTTGACAAGGTTGAAAAAGTACCAAACAACGACTCAAACTCGATTACACCGATTGCCAATGGCGTTTTTGATGCTGCCTGGATTTACTATGGTTGGGATGGAATCCTTGCTAAATCTCAAGGTGTAGATGCTAACTTCATGTATTTGAAAGACTATGTGAAAGAGTTTGACTACTATTCACCAGTGATCATTGCAAACAACGACTATCTGAAAGACAACAAAGAAGAAGCTCGTAAAGTCATCCAAGCTATCAAAAAAGGTTACCAATACGCTATGGAGCACCCAGAAGAAGCGGCTGATATCCTGATCAAAAATGCCCCAGAACTCAAGGAAAAACGTGATTTCGTTATCGAATCTCAAAAATACTTGTCAAAGGAATATGCTAGCGACAAGGAAAAATGGGGACAATTTGATGCTGATCGCTGGAATGCCTTCTACAAATGGGATAAAGAAAATGGTATCCTCAAGGAAGACTTGACTGATAAAGGATTCACGAACGAATTTGTAAAATAATGACAGAAATTAGACTAGAACACGTAAGTTATGCCTACGACAATGAAAAGATTTTAGAGGATATTAACCTACAGGTAACCTCAGGTGAAGTAGTCTCTATCCTAGGCTCCAGTGGTGTAGGAAAGACTACTCTCTTTAACCTAATTGCAGGGATTTTAGAAGTCCAGTCAGGACGAATCATTCTTGACGGTGAGGAAAATCCCAAGGGGCGCGTGAGTTATATGCTCCAAAAGGATTTACTCCTAGAACATAAGACCGTTCTTGGCAATATCATTTTGCCCCTCTTGATCCAAAAGGTGGATAAGGCAGAAGCCATTGCCAAAGCAGATGAAATCCTTGCTACCTTTCAGTTGACGGCTGTAAGGGATAAGTACCCTCATGAACTCAGTGGTGGGATGCGCCAGCGTGTTGCTTTACTCCGTACCTACCTTTTCGGGCATAAGCTCTTTCTTCTAGACGAGGCCTTTAGCGCTTTGGATGAGATGACTAAGATGGAACTTCATGCCTGGTATCTTGATATTCATAAACAGCTAGGCCTGACGACGCTCATCATTACGCATAGTATCGAGGAGGCCCTCAATCTCAGTAATCGCATCTATATCTTGAAAAATCGCCCTGGTCAGATTGTTTCTGAAGTCAAACTTGATTGGTCTGAAGGCGAAGACAAGGAAGTTCAAAAAATTGCCTACAAACGCCAGATTTTAGCGGAGTTGGGCTTAAATAATTAGAAATGAAGAGAGTTGGTGAAGTTTATACTTTGCCAGCTCTCTTTTGCCTTTTAAAAAAGGGAAACTAACTTGCGAGAAGGAACTAAAAGGGCTATAATGAAGAAAAATGAAACATGGTTTAAAAATGGGATTTGATAAAGATTTTATAGAAAAGGTTTTTTCTGACGGAAAAGATAGAGTGAATAGAGCTATTTTTGTAAAACCGGAAGAACTTATTGAAATATCCGATGAAGAGCTAAGTTATTTTGGCGAGGGTATTTTTTATTGTTTACCTCGTAATCAGTATGTAATGGATAATAAAGATAAAATTAGACAAAAATATAAATTATCTAAAGAAATGCCTAAAATAAATGGCATTCCTTTACCAACTTTTTTAAAAATGAGATCATGGGATAGAATTAGAAAGACCAAGCCAACCTTAAAAGAAATCATCAGGATGATTGAAAAATGATGATTCAGTGTAGGTGAAGTGTTGTCTTATAATTAGAAAGAGGAGTTGTTATGAGATACAGTCAACAAGTATTAGATATGCTAAAAAGAGGTGTAAGTGGTGATGTTGATGATTACTATGACTTTTTTCTTGAGATCACTGCTAAATTAGGCGAAGATGAGGCTTTTGCTGACGGTTTGATAGCAGAGAATGAACCTCTTTTTGATGTTATTAATGATGAACAAATGTATTATTTCTATGTCGAAGAAGATACAGAGAACAGAGAATTGTGCCAAAATTTTTTAAAGACTTACTATGAAAAAGCAAAACAACTAGTAGATAGCTAAATTTGGGCTTATCTTGTTCTTTGAGTTTATAGGTGGAATGGTATTGTATGAAAAAAGAAGAAATTAAAAATATATAGGCGCAGATCTTGAATTAAATGTTAATGGCCGAGGTACTTACTTTAAATCAAGTATTTGTGTAGTAGGTAATTATATGAGAAATAGAATCATTGCTGTTTACAGAATTGCAAATCGTTTGGTCTCTATTACAGTTGAAAATCCAGACTTTTCTGAATTAAGAGTTAATCAATTTGTAAAAATTGGAGACAAAGAGTATAGGATAAATAGTCTCCCTTTTGTGGATTCAACCCCACCAAAATCTTTTTTTGAAATGGATACATTTGCAATTGACTACACAGAGGATGAATTGATGAATAAAGTGGCAGTATTTACGCTATCGGATAGTCAATCATAGTGTGTTACACAGAAACTATAGCAATCAATCCGTTCAATGTGTCAAAATGTATTATAAATCTAAAAAATGAAGACGGTGGCTTGAAAGAATCAGGGCAAGTTGTGTGGTACTAAATGACTTGAGCGACTTTAGAATATAGGAAAAAAGCAATGCTTAAACTAATTAAAATTTTTAATTCTAGTATTTTAGGATATTGGTATATTCCTGAAAACCGTGACCCAGGTATGATTGAGATTGATGAGCAAACTGGTGAAGTTACAGTTGCTATCGAGTCAAATTATGATAAAGAACTTGGGGCACCCTATTATGCAAACAAGGCTCGTGGAGCGGTGAAGCAGATGTGGGATAGAGGAGAATTACCAAGCGAGAAATCATTTACCTGGTGGTAATTTTAAGAGATAACAAAAAGTGATTAAATAATGTTAAATAATGAATTAAATGACTACAGCAAACAAGCCCCATTCGATGAAATAGATGAAATAGATGAACCCATTTTTTCGGAATCTAATCTTGAAGGGTACAGTGATTTTTACAAAGATAGTGAAGAGTCAAAAGTTTGGTGGATTTATAGAATAGGTGTTATAGGAGAGTTTCTGTTCAGCTTTGATAAGAAAAAAATTTATAACCTTTTTCTTGACTATCCTCACAATATGACGGAAGAAGAAGTTAGAATTTTTGATAGCGAAAATCCTTTCTGGAGAGATTTTTTCTCAGATAGGAAGTTATGAACTATTTGTTTCGATTGGGAATTTTTTTGCTATCAAGGCCCTTTTAAGGGCTCTTTTTTGTGGACTTTTTAAGGAACTTTAAAGAAAAACCAAGGTGTCTTAATACCATCGTATTTTTAAGGAAATCAGTATTTTCAAGGTCTTAGCCCTAAAAATTTGACTTATAGAGTCTTAAATGATAGTATAGTCAAAGATGGTCAAAGTTGAAGAAGGAGGTAGCAAGCTATGAAATTTAAAAATACATCGGACCATATTGAAGCCTATATCAAGGCGATTTTAGAACAATCTGGTATCGTAGAATTGCAACGAAGCCAGCTAGCGGATACCTTTCAAGTCGTACCTAGCCAGATTAACTATGTGATTAAGACTCGTTTTACAGAGAGTAGAGGCTATCTAGTTGAGAGCAAACGTGGTGGCGGGGGCTATATTCGCATTGGTCGAATTGAATTCTCTAACCATCATGATATGCTTCGTGATTTGTTGTATTCAGTGGGTGATGAGGTGAACCAAGTCATCTTTGAAGATGTTTTAAGACTCTTAGTCGAACAAGAACTCATGACCCGCCAAGAGATGAATCTATTATTAGCTACGGGGACAGACCGAATTCTAGGTGAGGAAGCTAATCGTATTCGTGCCAATATGCTTCGTCAGTTGTTGCATGAAGTAGATAGAAAAGGAAAATAAAACGACATGAAATATTCAAAAGCATTGAGAGAATGTATCGATAGCGCCTTTCTGGTAGCGAGTCGCTTTGGTGCAGACTACCTAGAATCATGGCACCTACTGATTGCCATGGCCAATCATAGCTACAGTGTTGCCGGAGCAACTCTCAACGAATTCCCTTATGAGATTGATCGTTTAGAGGAAGTCGCTGTAGAATTAACAGAGGCAAACTATAACCACAAGGAAGATTACCAGGAACTTCCCTTCTCCTACCGCTTAAATGTCTTACTATTAGAAGCGGAACATATTGCTTCAGTTGTTCATGCCAAAGCATTGGGTACTGAGCACCTTCTATACGCTATCTTGCATGACGGCAACGCCCTAGCAACTCGCATTCTGGAAAAAGCAGGTTTCTCCTATGAAGACCAGAAGGACCAAGTCAAGATTGCAGGGCTTCGTCGTAGTCTTGAAGCGCGTGCTGGTTGGACAAAGGAAGATTTGAAGGCTCTGCGTCAGCGCCATCGCTCAGTTGCAGATAGGCAAAATTCTATGGCCAATATGATGGGCATGCCTCAAAGCCCAAGTGGTGGATTGGAAGATTACACTCATGATCTTACAGAACAAGCCCGTTCAGGGAAATTAGAGCCAGTCATCGGGCGTGACCAAGAAATCTCTCGTATGATTCAAATCTTGAGTCGAAAAACAAAAAACAATCCAGTTTTAGTCGGAGATGCAGGTGTTGGTAAAACGGCTCTGGCACTTGGTCTTGCGCAACGAATTGCCAACGGAAATGTACCTGATGAAATGGCTAAGATGCGTGTCCTAGAGCTTGATTTGATGAATGTGGTTGCGGGGACCCGTTTCCGTGGAGACTTTGAAGAACGTATGAACAATATCATCAAAGATATTGAGGAAGACGGTAAGGTTATTCTCTTTATCGATGAGCTCCATACTATTATGGGGTCTGGAAGTGGTATTGATTCGACCTTGGATGCGGCCAATATCCTGAAACCTGCCTTGGCACGTGGAACTCTGAGGACTGTCGGAGCGACTACTCAGGAAGAATACCAAAAACACATCGAAAAAGATGCGGCCCTTTCTCGTCGCTTTGCAAAAGTGATGATAGAAGAGCCGAGCGTGGCTGATAGTATGGCTATTTTGCAGGGCTTGAAAGCAACTTATGAGAAACACCACCATGTTCAAATTACAGATGATGCAGTAGAAACAGCTGTCAAAATGGCCCATCGCTATTTGACCAGCCGTCACTTGCCAGACTCAGCGATTGATCTTTTGGATGAAGCGGCAGCAACTGTCCAAAATAAATCGAAACATGTCAAAAAAGATGAGTCAGGTTTAACACCAGCTGATAAGGCCTTGATGGATGGAAAATGGAAACAAGCAGCTCAGCTCATTTCAAAAGAACAGGAAGTTCCAGTCCATAAAGATCTAGTAAAAGAATCTGATATTTTGACAACCTTGAGTCGCTTGTCAGGTATTCCAGTTCAAAAATTGACACAAACGGATGTCAAGAAGTATCTCAACCTTGAAACTGAGCTGCATAAACGGGTTATCGGACAGGAACAAGCGGTATCTAGTATCAGTCGTGCCATTCGGAGAAATCAATCGGGTATCCGCAATAACAAACGTCCGATTGGTTCCTTTATGTTCCTTGGACCGACAGGTGTTGGTAAAACTGAATTGGCCAAAGCCTTGGCAGAAGTTCTCTTTGATGACGAGTCTGCTCTTATCCGTTTCGACATGAGTGAGTACATGGAGAAATTTGCAGCCAGCCGTCTCAACGGAGCTCCTCCAGGTTATGTAGGCTATGAAGAAGGTGGAGAGCTGACCGAGAAGGTTCGCAACAAACCATATTCAGTTTTGCTTTTTGACGAGGTAGAAAAGGCTCACCCAGATATCTTTAATGTTCTCTTGCAGGTCTTGGATGATGGTGTCTTGACGGACAGTAAAGGCCGTAAGGTTGATTTTTCAAATACCATCATTATCATGACGTCGAACCTTGGTGCGACAGCTCTTCGTGATGACAAGACAGTCGGTTTTGGAGCTAAGGATATTCGTTTTGATCAGGAAAATATGGAAAAACGGATGTTCGAAGAGTTGAAAAAGACTTACCGTCCAGAGTTCATCAACCGTATTGATGAAAAAGTTGTCTTCCATAGCCTATCAAGTCAAGATATGCAAGAAGTGGTTAAGATTATGGTCAAACCATTGATTGCGAGTCTCGCAGAAAAAGGAATTGACTTGAAATTTCAAGCTTCTGCCCTTAAACTTCTAGCTCAGAAGGGATATGATCCAGAGATGGGAGCTCGCCCACTGCGCAGAACCCTGCAAACAGAAGTAGAAGACAAACTAGCAGAGCTCCTTCTTACAGGTGAACTGAAAGAAGGTAAGACACTTAAAATTGGTGTCAAAGCAGGTCAATTGAAATTCGACATTATATAAAACAAGAACTATGAATCTATAATTTGTAGATCCGCCCTCTTTATTGCCATCAAAAGCAGAAAGGAAGTAGAAGATGATGAATCAGATAATTCCAACCGGGATGACAGAAAAAGAGTACTTTGAAGTTCACGCTAGTCAAGCTGAATTTTTAGACTGGTACCACAAGCAAGCACTCCCTCAGTATGAAAAACCAAGCGTGACTGTGGATATGGTAGCCTATTGCTTTGTAGAAGGGAAAATGAAACTCTTTCTGATTCGTCGGAAGGCACACCCTTTTCAAAATTGCTTAGCGCTAGTTGGTGGTTTTATGGATAAAGGGGAAGATGCTGCCCGTTCTTGTCAGCGTGAGGTAAAAGAAGAAATCAATCTTGATCTTCCACTGGAAAAGATTGAGCAGCTAGTGACAGTATCTACTCCTGGTCGTGATCCCAGAGGGTGGACAGTTACCATTGCCCACTTGGTTTACCTACCCAGTCGAGCTCTTGACTTGGCTAAGGCAGGAGATGATGCAAAAGAAGTCGTTCTTGTGGATGTCGATTTTCACACAGGCAAGTGTTACTTGGATGGTAAAGAACTTGAGGAGAAGGACTTTGCATTTGACCACTTATCCATTATTCAAACATCCATCCAGAAGATTCAAAAAGCTATCGATTATGACCCTCGTTTCCTTTATTTACTAGAGGATGAATTCACAGTGGATGATGGTTTAGCTCTCATTGAGACTCTAAGTCCAGGCAAATCATGTACGAGTGATAGTTTCTTGATGAAATACAGTGATCGTTTAGAGGAAGTTGGATTTAAACGGATTCCTCAGAAGGAAGTCATTACCATTTATCGATTGAAATAAAAAGCGAGGTCGGAATTTTTTCCGACCTCTTTTTCTTATGATTTAAGGATGTTTATCTTTATTAGAATTGCTCATAAATCGAATGAATAAATCTTTGTATTTATATTTTAAATAGGTTTCGTGTAAATACAATAAAGCTACATAGACAATCATGAAAATGGCAGTTAAGTAAAACAAATCAAATGTTGTTTGAGCGTAATGAGTAGCACCCCCCATAAGAACAGAAAGCAGCTAAAATCAACCAAGGAAGATACTTGTAATAGTTTCTTAACATAAGCCCACACCTCCAATATCCTATTTCAATTTTATTATAGTCCTTCAAGAAAAAAATGCAAGCGATTTCACTTATAAAATATATTATTTTAGTAGGAAAAATTTTCCTGTTTTTTAAAATCTTTTACGAATAAAAGATATAGGAGGAATAAGAAAATAAATGTACTCAAAAATAATTCTAAAAAATTTTAGATAAATAGTTGACAGAATCAAAAACAAATATTACAATATTGTTACAAAAATATTTCTAAACATTTCAAAAACATTACATAAGGAGTGTAAAATGAAAAATAAAACTTCTATCAAATTGATGGCCGCAACTGTACTCGCTTCAACCTTGTTATTAGGAGCTTGTGGTAATCAGAAAGAGAACACTGCGAGTGATAGTTCTAGTAAGACAACACAAGCATCTTCTAGTTCTAAGGCAAGTTCTTCAAGTAAAGATAACAAGACTCAGAAGTCATCAACTACATCAGAAAACACTAAGTCATCATCTTCTGATCAGTCAAGGTCTACTGCTAATCAATCGCAAGCAACAACGGCACCAGAAACAAAGCAGAGCCAAGAATTTTCCACTAAGCAAAGCCCTTCTCAAGCACCATCAAATCAAGAAGGAACACAAGAAAAGCCGAATCAGTCAACTTATGATCCAGCAACTGATCGAAAACTTCAAGACAAGCAGGCAGAACATAACAAACGTTATAAAGGTGTCTTGACTATGGTGGACAAAGATTTTTCGGCTGTGGCTGGAAATTGGAAGGGTACTAATGGCGAAACAATTATAGTTTCACCAAGTGGCCAATTTACAGTAGAATCTGCTGATGGCAAGAAAGAAAACTATTCTATCCAAAGCTATTCTTATACTCTTGATGATGGGAAATACAATGCTGAAGTAGGTGGTGGAAAAGTTATCCAAATTACAACAGGGGCAGATGGTACGGTATCTAGTGTTGTTCTGATTCAACCATAAAAAGCTGTCTCAAATCTTGTCTAGACTTAGATTTATAAAAGAGTAGTTCAACTGTTTTTCACTTAATTTCTCTAATAGAAGTGGTATAATAAATGAATCAAAAGGGAATGAGTGATAAATCAATGGCGGATAAATTAATTTTACCTCAAAATACACGACTCATGGGAGTGTTTCTTGGCTTTATCGGTGGTTCTTTGGATGTGTTCTGTCACATCCAGTACCATAGTTTGGTGGCGACACAGACAGGGAATATTCTCCTACTGATATCAGATTGGCACGATTCACATGTCATCAATACCATGTTGCGGTTCTGCTCCATTATTTTCTTTTCCCTAGGATTTCTGTTTGCATTACACATGAAAGAATATCGCAAAACAGCCTATTGGCGGGTTAAGATGCTGCTTCCCTTATTTATTGGAACTCTTCTTTTGCCCTTCTTTTCTCGATTTCCTTTACTAGAAGTACCTTTTATTGCTTTTGGAACAGGTATGATGATGCTAACATTTACGGGTAGTTTGATTGAAGATCATCCTTATGTCATTTTTATGACTTCTGGAAATTACCGAAAGATGTTGACTGCTTTGTATCGCATCGTTAGAGGAGAAGGAGATGTTCAAGAATATCGTCGCCAAGCCTTGAACTATGGAATTGTTGTAGGGAGTTTCGTTTTGGGGGCAATTAGTTTAGCTGTATCTATGCATTTTTTCCATGAATGGTCTATTTGGATTGTCAGTTTCAATCTGTTTTTGATTATGTCCTACTATATTGCTAGAGTGAAGCAACTAGATTTGCAAGTTGAAAATATATAAAAAGGCAAGGCTCGTTTTTGAGCTTTGCCTTTTTTGTGAGGTGGATAGAAGATTATGCTTTATCTAACTGCAATAGTGCTTCAATCTCTGCTAGAGTACTTGCTTGTGAAATAGCGCCACGAAGTTTAGCGGCTCCAGATGTTCCACGGAGATAGTGAGGAGCTAGGCCACGGAATTCACGGACAGCAACCTTTTCTCCCTTGAGATCAATCAAGCGTTTCAAGTGCTCGTAGGCGATTTTCATCTTGTCTTCGAAGGTCAAATCAGGAAGGATTTCTCCCGTTTCAAAGTAGTGATTGATCTGGTTGAAGAGGTAGGGGTTTCCCATGGCTGCGCGCCCAATCATAACGGCATCAGCACCGACTTCCTCGATGCGTTGTTTGGCGTCTTGAACCGTCCGGATATCGCCGTTGGCGATGAATGGAATTTTTGTCAGAGCTTGTGCTACCTTATGAAGAGTCTCAAGGTCAGCGTGTCCAGTATACATTTGCTCACGTGTACGACCATGCATGGCAAGGGCAGAAACCCCAGCGGCTTCGGCAGCAAGGGCATTCTCAACTGCTAGGGATGGGTCAGACCAGCCCGTACGCATTTTGACAGTGAGAGGAATATCAAGGACTGATTGAACTTTGTTAATAATAGAGTAGATTTTATCAGGATCCTTGAGCCACATGGCACCGGCTTCGTTCTTCACGATTTTGTTGACTGGGCAACCCATGTTGATATCCACGATATCGGTCTTGGTATTTTCTTGAATAAATTCTGCTGCGCGAGCCAGACTATCTTCGTCACTACCAAAGAGTTGGATAGAAACTGGATTCTCTCCTTCATCAATATGAAGCATATGAAGGGTTTTTTCGTTGTTGTATTGGATACCTTTGTCAGAGACCATTTCCATAACAACGAGGCCTGCGCCAAGTTCTTTTGCGATAGTACGAAAGGCTGAGTTGGTTACTCCTGCCATGGGCGCTAAAACGGTACGATTGGGAATCTCAACATTACCAATCATAAAAGGTGTATTAAGATTTGTCACGAATGAGTTCCTCCAGGTCGTTTTCATCAAAGTTATAAGTCGTTTGGCAGAATTGACAAGTGATTTCCGCCCCGTGGTCTTCCTCCTTCATTTCCTGAAGATCGGAAACTGGAAGGCTAGAAAGAGCATCCATAAAGCGTTCTTTACTACAGTCACATTGGAAACGAATTTCTTCTTCGGACAGACGTTTGTAGGGCTCATCACCATAGATTGCCTTGAGGAGGGCTTCGATATGGTCGTCGCTTTCTAGAAGAGTTGAAATGGCTGGCATCTCTTGGATTCGTTTTTCAAAACGAGCAATTTCTTCTTCCCTGGCCCCTGGTAGAACTTGGAGAAGGAAACCACCTGCGACCTTGACCTTGTCTTCGTCATCTAAAAGGACATTAAGGCCAACAGCAGAAGGCGTTTGTTGACTTTCTGTAAGATAGAAAGCTAGATCTTCACCGATTTCTCCAGAGATAAGAGGCGTCATGGAATTATAGGGATTTCCAGTGCCATAGTCTGTAATCACTAGAAATTGACCGTTTCCGACAAAAGGTCCAACGAGGACTTCTCCTGTTGCAGTCTTTTTAATGTCAACTCCAGGGTTTTGAACGTAGCCTTTGACGTTACCCTTGGTATCGGCGACGGTGATAATGGCACCGAGGGAGCTGGTTCCAAGAACCTTGACAGTCAGTTTGGTATTTCCTTTTTCATTGGCAGCGAGAATTTGGCTGGCGATTAAAGTACGACCAAGCGCTACGGTTGAACTAGCTTGGGTTTGGTGTTTTTCTTGAGCAGTACGGACCGTTTCCGTGCTATCTAGAACAAAAGCACGAAAAGATCCACTTTCTGATATTGTTTTAATAATTTTATCCATAACTACTATTTTAGCATAAAAATGCCCAAAGGGGGAGTGGTGTGTTTGCTAGCCTTTCAAATTGTTTCACTTATAATTGTCAATATTAGGATGGCAAAGAAATTGGGCTTTTTAGAATATTTTTATTGATATCTTAGCTTTCCTTAAAATATGCTAAAATCAACTTCTAAAAAATAGTAAACAGTTGAAAATAAACAAAGTAAAGTGGTAAAATGGGAGCAAGACAAAAAAGTATTGCATGTTTGTGAAAAGATAATGAAAATTTACAGAAAAGAGTCTAATGTGAATAAAAAGAAACCATACTATGTTTTTTTTGGACAAACGGTCCTGTATTTTATTATTTTACTGGGTTTGCTTTACTTCTTTAGCTATCTAGGACAAAGTCAGGGTGGCTTTATCTACAATGAATTCTAAAAGGAGATCCCTACTGTGTCAAACCAACCAATTACTGATATGATCGAGGCGATTGAACGTTACGCCCAATTGCAACCCAACTATCCTGTCTACAATGTCCTTGGAGAAGAGCATACCTATGGCCAATTGAAGGCAGACTCAGATAGTTTAGCAGCCCACATTGACCAAATGGGACTTCCGGAAAAGTCACCTGTTGTGGTCTTTGGTGGACAAGAATATGAAATGTTGGCAACCTTTGTGGCTCTGACAAAATCTGGCCATGCTTATATTCCAATTGACAGCCATTCTGCCTTGGAGCGCGTGTCTGCTATTGTTGAAGTGGCTGATCCAAGTTTAATCATCGCTATCAATGAGTTTCCCATTGAAAACCCAGCTACTCCGATCTTGAACTTGGAGCAAGTCCGTGAAGCTTATGCAGCTCAGAATGCGTATGATTTGCAGCATCCGGTCAAGGGGGATGATAACTACTACATCATCTTTACCTCTGGAACAACTGGAAAACCAAAAGGGGTGCAAATTTCACACGACAACTTGCTCAGTTTCACCAACTGGATGATTACGGACAAGGAATTTGCGACGCCAGAGCGTCCGCAAATGTTGGCGCAACCACCTTATTCCTTTGACTTGTCTGTCATGTATTGGGCACCGACCTTAGCTCTTGGAGGGACGCTTTTTGCCCTTCCATCAGCCATCACTCAAGACTTTAAACAACTCTTTGCAGCCATCTTCTCTCTTCCGATTGCTATCTGGACTTCAACGCCATCTTTTGCAGATATGGCTATGTTGTCTGAAGATTTCAATGCTGAAAAGATGCCAGGCATTACCCATTTCTACTTTGATGGGGAAGAGTTGACCGTTAAAACGGCTCAAAAACTGCGCGATCGTTTCCCAAATGCGCGTATTATCAATGCTTACGGGCCAACGGAAGCAACGGTTGCTTTGTCGGCAGTTGCTATCACAGATGTGATGCTAGCGACTCTTAAACGCTTGCCAATTGGTTATACCAAAGAAGATTCTCCAACCTTTATCATTGATGAGGCAGGAAATAAATTGCCAAATGGTGAGCAAGGAGAGATCATCGTGTCTGGACCGGCTGTTTCAAAAGGTTATATGAATAATCCAGAGAAAACAGCAGAAGCCTTCTTCGAATTTGAAGGACTTCCAGCCTACCATACGGGAGATGTCGGAACCATGACGGATGAAGGTCTTCTTCTTTACGGTGGACGGATGGACTTCCAGATTAAGTTTAACGGTTACCGTATCGAACTTGAGGATGTTTCTCAAAACTTGAACAAATCGAAGTATATCGAATCGGCTGTCGCAGTTCCACGTTATAATAAAGATCACAAGGTCCAAAATCTCTTGGCTTATGTCATCTTAAAAGATGGCGTCAAAGAACAATTTGAGCGCGACATCGATATCACGAAAGCTATCAAGGAAGATTTGGAGGATATTATGATGTCTTATATGATGCCGTCTAAGTTCCTTTACAGAGAGGAATTACCATTGACTCCAAATGGTAAAATTGACATTAAAGGTTTAATTAACGAGGTAAATAATAGATGATGGATTTCCTACAACAGCTACCTCATATTGAGCCGTATGGGAATCCGCAGTACTTTTTGTATGTGATTACTGCCACCTTGCCAATCTTTATCGGTCTTTTATTCAAAAAACGCTTTGCCTGGTATGAAATATTGGTTAGTCTCTTCTTTATCGTCACTATGTTGACGGGTGGCAAGACCAATCAATTGGCTGCCTTAGGGATTTATCTGATATGGCAAATCTTGTTGGTTCTTTTTTACAAGCAGTATCGAAAAACTAAAGACGGGAAATGGACTTTCTATCTCGTTAGTCTGTTATCTTTACTTCCTATCATCTTTGTCAAGGTCCAGCCAGCTATTAATGGAACACAGTCCTTGTTAGGCTTTATCGGAATTTCTTATTTGACTTTTCGTTCGGTGGGAGTCATTATCGAACTCAGAGATGGAGTCATTAAGGAATTAAAGTTGTGGGAGTATTTACGTTTTCTCCTCTTTATGCCGACATTTTCAAGTGGTCCGATTGATCGTTTCAAACGTTTTAATGAAAATTATCAGACGATTCCAGAACGCGATGAATTGATGGATATGCTAGCTGAGTCCGTCCGGTATATCATGTTAGGATTTCTGTATAAATTTATCCTAGCTCATATTTTAGGTGAAATCTTATTACCTCCGCTAAAAAATCTAGCTTTGCAGACAGGTGGTCTCTTTAACCATTATGTGGTCGCAGTCATGTATACATTTGGTTTGGAACTCTTCTTTGATTTTGCGGGTTATTCTATGTTTGCTTTGGCGATTTCAAATCTGATGGGGATTCGTAGTCCGATCAACTTCAACAAACCCTTCTTATCAAGGGATTTGAAAGAGTTTTGGAATCGCTGGCACATGAGTTTATCTTTCTGGTTTCGTGACTTTGTCTTTATGCGCATGGTCATGGTGATGACGAGAAAGAAATTGTTTAAGAATCGAAATGTGACCTCAAGTGTCGCCTATATCCTAAACATGCTCCTTATGGGGTTCTGGCATGGAATAACGTGGTTTTACATCGCCTACGGACTCTTTCATGGGGTAGGTTTAGTGATTAATGATGCCTGGGTCAGAAAGAAAAAAACGCTCAATAAAGAACGTAAGAAAGCAGGACGACCTCCCTTGCTTGAAAATCGTTGGGTTCAGTTGCTTGGCATGGTAGTCACCTTCCATGTCGTGATGGTCTCATTCTTAATCTTCTCTGGATTTTTGAATGATTTATGGTTTAAAAAATAAAAGGAATTAAAAAATGGATATCAAATCAGAAGTTATTGAAATTATTGATGAATTGTTTATGGAAGATGTTTCTGACATGATGGATGAGGATCTCTTCGATGCAGGTGTCTTGGATAGTATGGGAACAGTTGAATTAATCGTGGAAATCGAGAATCGCTTTGATATTCGTGTCCCAGTTACAGAATTTGGTCGTGATGACTGGAATACGGCTAATAAAATCGTAGCCGGTATTGTGGAGCTACAAAATGCTTAAACGCCTGTGGCTGATTTTTGGGCCTGTTTTTATAGCGGGATTGTTGGTTCTTCTACTAATCTTTTTTTATCCAAGTACAAGAAGCCATAATCTGACGGAGGAGAAATACTCTGCGGCTTCTGTAAGTGCAGAGAGCTTTAAGGAGAGAAGCCAAAAAGTAAGAGCTCTTACAGACCCTGATATGCGTTTTGTCCCTTTCTTTGGATCAAGTGAATGGATTCGTTTCGACAACATGCATCCAGGAGTATTAGCTGAAAAGTACAATCGCTCCTATCGACCCTATTTTATGGGGCAGGCAGGTGCTGCTTCACTCAGTCAGTATTTTGGGATGCAACAAATTACGTCTGAACTTGAAAATAAACAAGCGATATTTGTAATCTCTCCACAGTGGTTTACAAAAGAGGATCATGACCCGACTATTTTTCAAACCTATTTTAACAATGATCAGTTGACGGCCTTCTTGGAAAACCAATCTGGGGATGTGGCCACTCAGTATGCGGCTAATAGACTCTTGAAGCAGAACCCAAGCGTACCGATGAAGGGGATTGTTGAAAAGTTAGCTAAAAACGAGCAATTGTCGGACTTTGATCATTCAATCATCACAGCTTCTGCAGAGTTCAATGAAAAACAAGCTGCTCTTTTTGGCCAATTCTCGATTCGAGGTCGATTAAAGTATAAAGATCATATTGAAAAATATTTGAGCAGTCTCCCAGATCAATTTTCTTATGAAGAATTGGAAAATATCGCTCGAAAAGAGGGTGAAGAAAATACAACCAATAATGATTTGGGAATGGAGAACCATTTTTACAATACTCAGTTAAAGAAAGATTTGAAAAAATGGGAAGGGTATCAAAAAAATTACAACTTTCTCAAGTCCTATGAGTACAATGATTTACAGCTAGTGCTTGATCAATTTGCCAAGTCCAAGGTCAATGTGCTCTTTGTTTTTCAACCTGTCAATAAAAAATGGATGGATTATACTGGACTGAGTGAGGAAATGTATCAACACGCAGTTGAAAAAATTCGTTACCAGTTGGAAAGCCAAGGTTTCACCAATATTGCTGATTTCTCAAAAAATGGAGGAGATCCATACTTTGTTAAGGATACGATTCATATTGGTTGGTTAGGCTGGTTGGCCTTTGATAAGGTTGTAAATCCTTTTTTAAGCAATCCAACAACAGCTCCTAATTACCAAACAAATGACCGATTCTTTAGCCAGGATTGGGCTAATTACGACGGTAATATCAAAGATTTTCAATAAATAACCAAAGAGCCTGAACCTTAGTTTGGGCTTTTTGTAATCACAGACTTTTTGCCGAATGCGAGTATAGTAGTGGATTCCTCAATTGAGTAAAGTCCAGTAAAAGAATACATAGAAAATGAAAACATAAAAATTGTTTTCATCTTTTTTCTTGACTCTGTACTAGGATGTGATATACTTAACTAGTAAACAAATAGACTAAAAGTCCTGTAATAATGGAAAAACTATTCGAAGAAAGGGGCAAATCATGAGACAATTAGCAACGGAAATTGATCATTTTTTAAATGAAGTAATCTTGAAAGCTGAAAATCAGCATGAAATTTTGATTGGTCATTG
Source organism: Streptococcus sp. Marseille-Q6470 (assembly GCF_946902905.1). Taxonomy (NCBI): domain Bacteria; kingdom Bacillati; phylum Bacillota; class Bacilli; order Lactobacillales; family Streptococcaceae; genus Streptococcus; species Streptococcus sp. Marseille-Q6470. The sequence continues at coordinate 1,079,251 of NZ_OX336385.1, read as the reverse complement.
CACGAGTGAAGTGGCTTTGACAAACACCCAGGAGCATATCCTCATGCTCTTATCAGAGGAATCATTGACCAATTCTGAGTTGGCACGTCGCCTTAATGTCAGTCAAGCGGCTGTTACCAAGGCTATTAAATCTTTGATTAAAGAGGGGATGCTGGAAACGTCTAAGGATCCTAAGGATGCTCGAGTGATTTTTTATCAATTGACAGACCTTGCTAGACCAATTGCTGAGGAGCACCACCATCATCATGAGCATACCCTCTCGACGTATGAACAAGTTGTCACTCAATTCTCAGCTAAGGAGCAACAAATTATCCAGCGGTTTTTAACTGCTTTAGTAGGAGAAATCAAGTAATGAGATACATCACAGTAGAGGATTTGTCCTTCTATTATGACAAGGAACCTGTGCTTGAGCACATCAATTACAGTGTTGATAGTGGGGAGTTTGTCACACTCACGGGAGAAAACGGAGCTGCCAAGACGACTCTAATCAAGGCCAGTCTAGGTATTTTACAACCAAGATTTGGTAAAGTTACCATTTCAAAGACCAACACTCGTGGGACAAAACTAAGAATCGCCTACCTTCCTCAACAAATTGCAAGTTTTAACGCAGGCTTTCCAAGTACTGTTTATGAATTTGTCAAATCAGGTCGTTATCCAAGAAAGGGCTGGTTCCGTCGTTTAAATGCTCACGATGAGGAACATATCAAGGCTAGTTTAAACTCGGTTGGCATGTGGGAACATCGGGATAAACGCATTGGTTCCCTCTCTGGTGGGCAAAAGCAAAGAGCAGTCATTGCACGTATGTTTGCGTCCGATCCAGATATCTTTATCTTGGATGAGCCGACGACAGGGATGGATGCAGGGACTAAGAATGAATTTTATGAGCTCATGCACCACAGCGCCCACCATCATGGCAAGGCTGTTTTGATGATTACTCATGACCCAGAAGAAGTCAAAGACTACGCAGATCGCAATATTCACCTTGTCCGAGACCAAGATTCACCATGGCGTTGCTTCAATGTCCATGAAAGTGACCAGGAGGTGGAGCATGCTTAATCTACTGTCTTATGATTTTATGCAGCGAGCCTTTTTGGCAGTTATTGCCATGAGTCTCTTTTCACCAGTTCTTGGGACTTTTCTCATCTTGCGCCGTCAAAGTCTCATGAGTGATACTCTCAGTCACGTCTCGCTTTCGGGTGTTGCCTTTGGTTTGGTTTTGGGGATTTCTCCGACCATCTCAACCATTGTGATCGTTTTGATTGCGGCGGTCTTTCTTGAATACTTGCGTACAGTTTATAAAAGCTTTATGGAGATTGGGACAGCCATTCTCATGTCTACAGGACTTGCAGTTTCACTTATTGTGATGAGTAAGGGGAAGAGTTCTAGTTCGATGAGTCTGGATCAGTATCTTTTTGGTTCTATTGTGACTATTAGTCAAGAGCAGGTCATTGGGCTCTTTGTCATTGCAGCGGTAGTGTTAATCTTGACCTTCCTATTTTTAAGACCTATGTATATTCTAACTTTTGACGAGGATACAGCTTTTGTAGATGGATTGCCTGTACGCACCATGTCTATTCTCTTTAACATGGTGACGGGTGTGGCTATTGCCCTCATGATACCAGCAGCGGGAGCACTTTTGGTATCGACTATTATGGTTTTGCCAGCAAGTATTGCTTTGCGTCTAGGTAAAAACTTTAGTTCTGTGATGATTCTTGCTAGCGTCATTGGTTTTCTAGGCATGGTTGCGGGACTCTATATTTCCTATTATGCAGAGACGCCTCCTAGTGCAAGTATCACCATTATCTTTGTAGTTGTCTTTTTAGTAGTCAGCATCCTCAAACGTTTTATCAAATAGGAGAAGCACATGAAAAAACTAAGCCTACTTTTGGCAAGTCTTGTGACCTTGTTCTTAGTCGCTTGTTCTAATCAAAAACAAGCAGATGGGAAATTAAATATCGTCACAACTTTCTATCCTGTCTACGAATTTACCAAGCAAGTAGCAGGAGACACAGCCAATGTTGAACTCTTAATCGGGGCTGGAACAGAGCCACATGATTATGAACCATCACCAAAGGCAGTCGCTAAAATTCAAGACGCTGATGCCTTTGTTTATGAAAATGAGAACATGGAAACATGGGTTCCAAAGCTTTTAGATTCACTAGATGAGAAAAAAGTAAAAACAATTAAGGCTACTGGAGATATGTTGCTTCTTCCAGGAAGTGAAGAAGAGGAAGACCATGATCATGGCGAAGAAGGTCATCATCACGAGTATGATCCTCACGTGTGGTTGTCTCCTGCGCGTGCCATTAAGCTTGTAGAGCATATCCGTGACAGTTTATCAGCTGACTATCCAGATAAGAAGGCGACTTTTGAGCAAAATGCAGCAGCCTATATCGAAAAACTACAAGCCTTGGATAAATCCTATACTGAAGATCTTTCTAGTGCTAAACAAAAGAGTTTTGTGACTCAGCACGCTGCCTTTCGTTATCTAGCCTTGGACTACGGACTTAATCAAGTCTCTATCTCAGGTCTGTCGCCAGATGCTGAACCGTCAGCAAGTCGCTTGGCAGAATTGACCGAGTACATCAAGAAAAACAAGATTTCTTATATCTACTTTGAAGAAAATGCCTCTCAAGCTTTAGCCAATACTCTTTCAAAAGAAACAGGAGTGAAGTTAGACGTTCTGAATCCTCTGGAAAGCCTGACCGAAGAGGACATGAAGGCTGGAGAAAACTATGTCTCTGTCATGGAGAAAAACCTCAAGGCACTCAAGCAGACAACTGATCAGGCAGGAGCAGAGATTGAACCAGAAAAGGCAGAGGAAACTAAAACCGTTCAAAATGGCTACTTTGAGGATGCAGATGTTAAGGACCGTACCCTAAGTGATTATGCTGGCAACTGGCAGTCTGTCTATCCTTTCCTTGAGGATGGGACTCTTGACCAAGTATTTGACTACAAGGCTAAATTGACTGGTAAGATGACCAAGGATGAGTATAAGGCTTACTATCAAAAGGGCTACCAAACAGATGTGACCAAGATTAACATCACGGATAATACTATGGAATTCATCCAAGGTGGTCAAAGTAAGAAATATACTTACAAGTATGTCGGCAAGAAAATCTTGACTTATAAGAAAGGGAATCGTGGAGTACGCTTCCTCTTTGAAGCGACTGATGCGGACGCTGGGCAATTCAAGTATGTTCAGTTTAGCGACCACAATATCGCTCCGGTCAAGGCAGAGCATTTCCATATCTTCTTTGGAGGCACTAGCCAAGAAGCCCTCTTTGAAGAGATGGACAACTGGCCAACCTACTATCCAGATAACTTATCTGGTCAGGAAATTGCTCAAGAAATGTTAGCTCATTAAATCCAAACAATCCTTCCTACATGGGGAGGATTTTTCTTGTGTTATCAGCGTTGAGCATCTGGATTGACATTGGTTAAGAAGGGTGTATAATAATTGTAACAAAAAAAGTTACAACAAAGAGAGGTTTTCTATGGTTTACCAATATAATAGTCAGATTTATTTGGCTGAAGTAGCTTTAAATGTTAAGAGCTTAGAAAGTCAGACAGCATTTTATCATCAGTTGCTTGGGTTGGAGATTTTGAATCAATCGGAAAAAGAAGTTCTTTTAGGTGCCGGTGGAAAACCGCTAGTTCGGCTAATTAAGACGGATGACATTAGCAATCCTAAGCAAAGTTATGGTCTTTATCATATGGCACTTCTTTTACCGACTCGTGAAGATTTGGCTAATGTTTTTAAACACTTGTTAGACTTAAAGATTCCATTAGTTGGTGGAGCTGATCATGGCTATAGTGAGGCTATCTATCTAGAAGACCTGGAGGGCAATGGCATTGAACTCTACAGAGACAAGCCTGTGACCGAGTGGGATATTCGAGAGGACGGGCGAATTATTGGGGTGACAGAAGAGCTGTCTGCCCAAGACATCTATGAACTAGGCAAAGAACTGGATCCTTTTGTCATTGCAAGTGGCACTCGCATGGGCCATGTTCATCTATCTGTTAAGAATAGTCGAGAAGCGAGCTCTTTCTATCAAGAGTCTCTAGGTCTTGAGGATAAATTCACGATTCCACATGCCAGTTGGATAGCATCAGGGGATTATCATCATCATTTGGCCGTCAATGAATGGGGTGGTAAAAACTTAGCTCCTCGTGAGCATGGAATGATAGGTCTTGCCTACTATGCGGTTGAAGTTGAGAACAAGGAGGAATTATTAAAAGTATTTGCTCAATCTCAAACTAGCAAGGCCATAACTCAGTGGCTTTCGTCTGCAGAGTTTAGTGTGACCGACAAAGATGGCATTGTTACGCGAGTTAGAGTAGGGAATTAAACAAGAGCAGTTCAGACTACCTTATCAGTAGGTTGAACAGTTCTTTTTTATTCTGGTTTTTCGATAATGAAAAATGGAGGTTATGACATTGATAGTGTTGTAAAAGATTCAAAAAGGGATAGAAGGAAGGGCAGGATTATGATACAATTATTTTATTATTAGGAGGATTATTACTGTGGAAAAAGTATTAGGGAATATTTTTGAAAAACGAAAGCAATTTTTGTCGTATGGTCTGGGGGCATATTTAATAGTCATTTTGCTTCATTTATTGCACTATGCACCACAAGACATTTTTCTAAGTCTAAATTCTGGACCTGTTTTTGACAAAATCTTGGTTTTTCTCATAGCAGCTATATTCATTGGGGTAGTGGAAATAGAATCATCCCTCAATATTCGTAGGATTAATATTCTTATATCTTGTCTAGTCTTATTTTTTGCTGTATATAAAAGTATTTCATTTTTCCTAGCGTTAGGGATACTACTTTTGGCATTGCTTCTCTTTGTCTTTTTTAAGCTCAAAGGTGAATCCTTGTCTTTCTTGTATTTGTTTACGATAGTAGGCGCGATTCCCCGTCTATTAACCTTAGTTGATTCCAATTTTAATGATGCAGCACTCGGTTTTCATGCCGTTGATTTAACGACTACTAGATTTTACACACTGATTTGGCCAATCATTTTAGCAGTGATTCTCTCTGCTGTACTGATTTTTCTTTTTGTACAATTGCCAGTAAAAGAATTTTTAGAAGAACATAAAAAGTTAGTATGGTTAGCGGTTCTGTCACTTAGTATTGCTTATGTTCTCTATCTTTGTGTCGTTGTGTATTATAAAGTCAAAACAATTGAGGTGAGCACCTTTGACATCGGTATCTTTTCTCAAATGTTTGAGCGTATGAATACAGATTGGACTCCGATTACAACATTGGAGAGAGACCGAGTACTTTCGCATTTTGCGGTACACGTGTCTCCAATCTTTTATCTAATGCTTCCGTTTTATAAATTATTCCCATATGTAGAAACGCTAGATATTTTACAGGTTTTAGTTGCTTTTTCTGCAATTATTCCTCTGAAACTATTACTTCCTAAATTCAAACTATCTAAACTAACAAATATATTGATAGTAGCATGGTTTGTTTTATTCCCTGTTATAACAACTGCAGGCGGGACTCATCTCCATGAAAATTGTTTCCTAACCGCTTTGATCTTCTGGTTGTTTTATTTCATTGTTTCTGAGCGAAAACTGGGTATTATCGGTTCGACTTTGCTACTATTACTGGTAAAAGAAGATGCATTTATCTATGTGATTAGCATTGGAGCCTACTTCCTCTTACAAAAACGATTCATCTTATCAAAAACCACAAGACTGCGGATTTTGTTAGTAGATATTGTTTTACCTATTGTTTATTTTATGTTTGCGATGTATCTCTTGAGTGTTTACGGCGAAGGAGGTATGGTCTCTCGTTTTGACACTTATCTACAGAATGGTGAGAGTGGACTATTCATGGTCTTGAAAAATCTCTTGACCCATCCAGAATATGTGATCAGTACAATTTTTACCGCTAAGCGATTAGGTTATCTGTTCCTAATGCTTGCTCCGCTTTGTTTCCTACCTCTTGTTCAACGAAATTGGGAAAATTATATATTAGCTCTACCGCTTGTTGTCATAAATTTATTGCCCAATTGGCCTTATCAATATGACATCGGTTTTCAATATAGTTATGGTAGTGCAGCCTTACTTTTTCTAATGGCTTTACTCTCTCTAGAAGAACTTCAAATCAACAAAATTTTGCAAGAAAAGTTTGTTGTTCTTACCGTTGTGGTAGGTATTGTTGTATCTGGAATGCTATTACACCAGTTGACGCATAAATGGAGCTTTAATATCGGCTATTATCATCAAAACAAACAAAATTTTGATGATATACGATACACCTTAGAGAGTCTGCCGGCTGAATCTTCAGTAGTCGCTGAACATCCGTACACATCAGTTCTCAGAAAACACCAAAAATTATATGATATTTTCTATCACAACGGTCAGAAAGTGGATTCGTCTATAGATTTTGTAGTTATTCCGAGAAAAAGTAAGGATACTAGCGAACTCTATGTTGAGCTGATTAAGCAATATGAAAGCTTAGGCTACAAGGAAAGCAGTTATTCTTCGAATGAAATTTTCATCTTAGAAAAACCACAGTAACTTCGGAACATGAAAACTCCCTTTTCAGAAAACAAACCACTTCTATACTAAAGTAAGAAAAAATGGTTCAAAGGTCTTGAAAAATCAGAGAAAATCAGGTATAATATGAGTAATCATTTGTCGTAGGTTTTGTCTGAAATATTGTCCGGACAAGGCTCACAGCAGTTAAATCTCCTGAAAAAAGTCAGATTTAACTGCTCTTTTTGTGCTTTTTTTCGGTATTTTTTGCATCTGTAACAGAGATTTAAAGATTCTGAAAAATTAGTCAAAGGGGATAAGTTGATAGGGGTTTTAGAACCATTTAACGATATTTATTTGCTTAGGTAACTAAGCTTGGAACTTTATTTACAAAGGAGAATCATCTTGGCAGGACATGACGTTCAATACGGGAAACATCGGACCCGTCGTAGTTTTTCAAGAATTAAAGAAGTTCTTGACTTACCAAATTTGATTGAAATTCAAACTGATTCATTCAAAGATTTCCTAGACCATGGTCTAAAGGAAGTGTTTGAAGATGTATTGCCAATTTCAAACTTTACTGACACTATGGAGTTAGAGTTTGTTGGCTACGAAATCAAAGAACCAAAATACACGCTTGAAGAAGCTCGTATCCATGATGCAAGTTACTCAGCACCAATCTTTGTAACTTTCCGCTTGATCAACAAAGAAACAGGCGAAATCAAAACTCAAGAAGTCTTCTTTGGTGATTTCCCAATCATGACTGAGATGGGTACTTTTATCATCAACGGTGGTGAACGTATTATCGTATCACAGTTGGTGCGTTCTCCAGGTGTTTACTTTAATGACAAGGTAGACAAAAACGGTAAAGTGGGCTACGGTTCAACTGTTATCCCTAACCGTGGAGCTTGGTTGGAACTTGAAAGTGACTCAAAAGACATCGCCTACACTCGTATCGACCGTACTCGTAAAATTCCATTTACGACCTTGGTTCGTGCACTTGGTTTCTCAGGTGATGATGAGATCTTTGATATCTTTGGTGACAGCGAATTGGTTCGTAACACTGTTGAAAAAGATATCCATAAAAACCCAATGGACTCTCGTACAGACGAAGCTTTGAAAGAAATTTATGAGCGTCTTCGTCCAGGTGAACCAAAAACTGCTGAGAGTTCACGTACCTTACTTGTGGCTCGTTTCTTCGACCCACGTCGTTATGACTTGGCAGCCGTTGGACGTTACAAGATTAACAAGAAATTGAATATTAAAACTCGTTTGCTCAATCAAACAATCGCTGAACCATTGGTGGACCCTGAAACCGGTGAAATCTTGGTTGAAAAAGGTACTGTAATGACTCGCGATGTCATCGAAAGTATCGAAAGTCACTTGGATGGTGATTTGAACAAGATTGTCTACACTCCAAATGACTCAGCTGTTTTGACAGAACCAGTTGTTCTTCAAAAATTCAAGGTTGTGGCACCAACTGATCCAGACCGTGTTGTAACAATCATCGGCAATGCAAATCCAGAGGATAAAGTTCGCACGATCACTCCTGCAGATATCCTCGCTGAGATGAGCTACTTCCTCAACTTGGCTGAAGGTATCGGTCGTGTTGATGATATTGACCACCTTGGAAACCGTCGTATCCGTGCTGTTGGTGAATTGCTTGCCAACCAAGTACGTCTTGGACTTTCACGTATGGAACGTAATGTTCGTGAACGTATGTCTGTTCAAGATAACGAAGTATTGACACCTCAACAAATCATTAACATCCGTCCAGTGACTGCAGCGATCAAAGAATTCTTTGGTTCTTCACAATTGTCACAGTTCATGGACCAACACAACCCGCTTTCTGAGTTGTCTCACAAACGTCGTTTGTCTGCCTTAGGGCCTGGTGGTTTGACACGTGACCGCGCTGGATATGAAGTGCGTGACGTGCACTACACTCACTATGGTCGTATGTGTCCAATCGAAACACCTGAAGGACCAAACATCGGTTTGATCAACAACTTGTCTTCATACGGGCACCTTAACAAGTATGGTTTCATTCAAACACCATACCGTAAAGTTGACCGTGCAACTGGTAAAGTTACCAACGAAATTGTTTGGTTGACTGCCGATGAAGAAGATGAATACACAGTAGCTCAGGCCAACTCTAAATTGAACGCAGATGGAACTTTTGCTGAAAAAGTTGTCATGGGACGTCACCAAGGGGTTAACCAAGAATATCCAGCATCAAGCGTTGACTATATGGACGTTTCTCCTAAGCAGGTAGTTGCCGTTGCGACAGCATGTATTCCTTTCTTGGAAAACGATGACTCCAACCGTGCCCTCATGGGTGCCAACATGCAACGTCAGGCTGTTCCGTTGATTGATCCTAAAGCGCCTTTCGTTGGGACTGGTATGGAATACCAAGCAGCCCATGATTCAGGAGCTGCAGTTATTGCACAACATGGTGGTAAGGTTACCTATGCGGATGCGGACAAAGTAGAAGTTCGTCGTGAAGATGGTTCCCTTGATGTTTACCACATCCAAAAATTCCGTCGTTCAAACTCAGGTACTGCTTATAACCAACGTACCCTTGTTCGAGTTGGCGATGTCATCGAAAAAGGCGACTTTATCGCTGATGGACCTTCTATGGAAAAAGGTGAAATGGCGCTTGGACAAAACCCAATCGTTGCCTACATGACATGGGAAGGTTACAACTTCGAGGATGCCGTTATCATGAGCGAACGCTTGGTGAAAGACGATGTTTACACATCTGTTCACCTCGAAGAATACGAATCAGAAACTCGCGATACAAAGCTTGGGCCTGAAGAAATCACTCGTGAAATTCCAAACGTTGGTGAAGATGCCCTTAAAGACCTTGACGAAATGGGTATTATCCGTATCGGTGCTGAGGTTAAAGAAGGAGATATCCTTGTAGGGAAAGTAACACCTAAAGGTGAAAAAGATCTTTCTGCTGAAGAGCGTCTCTTGCACGCTATCTTCGGTGACAAATCTCGTGAAGTTCGTGATACTTCCCTTCGTGTACCACACGGTGCCGATGGTGTCGTTCGTGATGTTAAAATCTTTACACGTGCAAATGGTGATGAATTGCAATCTGGTGTCAACATGCTGGTTCGCGTATACATCGCTCAAAAACGTAAGATTAAGGTCGGAGATAAGATGGCCGGACGTCACGGAAATAAAGGGGTTGTCTCTCGTATCGTTCCTGTAGAAGACATGCCTTACCTTCCAGATGGAACTCCAGTAGATATCATGTTGAACCCACTTGGGGTACCATCACGTATGAATATCGGTCAGGTTATGGAACTTCACCTTGGTATGGCGGCTCGTACTCTTGGCATCCACATCGCAACACCAGTCTTTGACGGAGCAAGTTCTGAAGATCTTTGGGACACTGTTAAAGAAGCTGGTATGGATGGCGACGCTAAGACTATCCTATACGATGGTCGTACTGGTGAACCATTTGACAACCGTGTGTCAGTTGGTGTCATGTACATGATCAAACTTCACCATATGGTTGATGATAAATTGCACGCTCGTTCAGTCGGACCATACTCAACCGTTACACAACAACCACTCGGAGGTAAAGCTCAGTTTGGTGGACAACGTTTCGGTGAGATGGAGGTTTGGGCGCTTGAAGCCTATGGTGCGTCAAATGTCCTTCAAGAAATCTTGACTTACAAGTCTGACGATATCAACGGACGTTTGAAAGCATATGAAGCTATTACAAAAGGAAAACCAATTCCAAAACCAGGTGTTCCAGAATCATTCCGAGTTCTTGTAAAAGAATTGCAATCTCTTGGTCTTGACATGCGTGTCCTTGACGAAGATGATCAAGAAGTGGAACTTCGTGACCTTGATGAAGGAATGGACGAAGATGTCATCCACGTAGATGACCTTGAAAAAGCCCGCGAAAGAGCAGCCCAAGAGGCTAAAGCAGCCTTTGAAGCTGAAGAAAATGCAAAAGCGGAAGCAACAGAAGAAACTGCTGAACAAGAATAAGCAGTTCACTTAAAATAGAAAGGGAAGAAATAGTGGTTGATGTAAATCGTTTTAAAAGTATGCAAATCACACTAGCTTCTCCAAGCAAAGTCCGTTCATGGTCTTATGGAGAAGTCAAAAAACCTGAAACAATCAATTACCGTACGTTGAAACCAGAACGTGAAGGACTCTTTGACGAAGTTATCTTTGGTCCTACAAAAGACTGGGAATGTGCTTGTGGTAAATACAAACGCATTCGCTACAGAGGGATTGTTTGTGACCGTTGTGGTGTTGAAGTAACGCGTACAAAAGTTCGTCGTGAACGTATGGGACACATTGAGTTGAAAGCTCCTGTATCTCATATCTGGTATTTCAAGGGGATTCCAAGCCGTATGGGCTTGACCCTTGACATGAGTCCTCGTGCCCTCGAGGAAGTTATCTACTTTGCTGCTTATGTGGTGATTGATCCTAAGGATACTCCACTTGAGCACAAGTCTATCATGACAGAGCGTGAATACCGTGAACGCTTGCGTGAATTTGGTCATGGTTCATTCGTTGCCAAAATGGGTGCCGAAGCAATCCAAGACCTCTTGAAACAAGTAGATCTTGAAAAAGAAATTGCTGAACTCAAAGAAGAGTTGAAAACAGCTACTGGACAAAAACGTGTGAAAGCTATCCGTCGTTTAGATGTTTTGGATGCTTTCCACAAGTCTGGAAACAAGCCTGAGTGGATGGTTCTTAACATCCTTCCAGTTATTCCACCAGATCTTCGTCCAATGTTGCAGTTGGATGGTGGTCGTTTTGCCTCATCTGACTTGAACGACCTTTACCGTCGTGTTATCAACCGTAACAATCGTTTGGCTCGTTTGCTTGAGTTGAACGCGCCAGGTATCATCGTTCAAAATGAGAAGCGTATGCTTCAAGAAGCGGTTGACGCTTTGATTGACAATGGCCGTCGTGGTCGTCCGATCACGGGGCCAGGTAGCCGTCCACTTAAATCATTGAGCCACATGCTCAAAGGGAAACAAGGACGCTTCCGTCAAAACTTGCTCGGTAAACGTGTTGACTTCTCAGGACGTTCTGTTATTGCCGTTGGTCCAACTCTTAAGATGTACCAATGTGGTGTGCCACGTGAAATGGCAATCGAGCTCTTTAAACCATTTGTCATGCGTGAAATCGTTGCGCGCGATATCGTTCAAAACGTTAAAGCGGCTAAACGCTTGGTAGAACGTGGAGATGAACGTATCTGGGATATCCTCGAAGAAGTGATCAAAGAACACCCAGTACTTTTGAACCGCGCACCTACCCTTCACCGTTTGGGTATCCAAGCCTTTGAACCTGTCTTGATTGACGGTAAAGCCCTTCGCTTGCACCCGCTTGTCTGTGAAGCCTACAATGCCGACTTTGACGGTGACCAAATGGCTATCCACGTACCTCTTTCAGAAGAAGCCCAAGCAGAAGCTCGTATCTTGATGCTTGCTGCTGAGCATATCTTGAATCCGAAAGATGGTAAACCAGTTGTTACTCCATCTCAGGACATGGTATTGGGTAACTACTACTTGACCATGGAAGAGGCTGGCCGTGAAGGTGAAGGAATGGTCTTCAAAGACCGTGACGAAGCTGTTATGGCTTACCGTAATGGTTATGTTCACCTCCACTCACGTGTTGGTATCGCAACAGATAGTCTCAACAAACCTTGGACAGAAGATCAAAAACACAAAATCTTGCTTACAACTGTAGGTAAAATTCTCTTCAACGATATCATGCCAGAAGGACTACCTTACTTGCAAGAACCAACAAACGCTAACTTGACAGAAGGTGTTCCGGCTAAGTACTTCTTGCCATTAGGTGGAAATATCAAGGAAGCTATCGATGGACTTGAAATCAACCCGCCATTCAAGAAGAAAAACCTTGGAAATATCATCGCTGAAATCTTCAAACGTTTCCGTACGACAGAAACATCTGCCCTACTTGACCGTATGAAGAACCTCGGTTACCACCATTCAACTCTTGCAGGTTTGACAGTGGGTATTGCTGATATTCCAGTCGTTGAAGACAAGGCTGAAATCATCGAAGAGTCACACAAACGTGTTGAACAAATCACAAAACAATTCCGTCGTGGTATGATCACAGATGACGAACGCTACAATGCTGTTACAGCTGAATGGCGTGCTGCCCGTGAAAAACTCGAGAAACGTTTGGTTGCCAACCAAGATCCTAAGAACCCTATCGTTATGATGATGGACTCTGGAGCCCGTGGTAACATCTCAAACTTCTCACAGCTTGCCGGTATGCGTGGTCTGATGGCTGCTCCGAACGGACGTATCATGGAATTGCCAATCCTTTCAAACTTCCGCGAAGGTTTGTCAGTACTCGAAATGTTCTTCTCAACTCACGGTGCTCGTAAAGGTATGACCGATACGGCTCTTAAGACAGCCGACTCAGGTTACTTGACTCGTCGTTTGGTTGACGTTGCCCAAGACGTTATCATTCGTGAGGATGACTGTGGAACTGATCGTGGTCTCTTAATCCGTTCAATTACTGAAGGTAAAGAGATGATTGAGTCTCTTGAAGAACGTCTCAATGGTCGTTACACTAAGAAAACTGTTAAACATCCAGAAACTGGTGCGGTTATCATCGGTCCAAATGAATTGATTACAGAAGACAAGGCGCGTGAAATCGTCAATGCTGGTGTTGAAGAAGTAACAATCCGTTCCGTATTTACATGTAACACTCGTCATGGTGTCTGCCGTCACTGTTATGGTATCAACTTGGCGACTGGTGATGCGGTTGAAGTCGGTGAAGCAGTTGGTACAATCGCTGCCCAATCTATCGGGGAACCTGGTACACAGCTTACAATGCGTACCTTCCACACGGGTGGGGTTGCCTCAAATACCGATATCACTCAGGGTCTTCCTCGTGTCCAAGAAATCTTTGAAGCCCGCAATCCTAAAGGGGAAGCGGTCATCACTGAAGTCAAGGGTGAGGTTACAGCTATCGAAGAAGATGCTTCAACTCGTACCAAGAAAGTCTTCGTTAAGGGTGAAACTGGAGAAGGCGAATACGTGGTACCATTTACAGCCCGTATGCGTGTCCAAGTTGGCGATCAAGTCTCTCGTGGTGCAGCATTGACAGAAGGTTCTATCCAACCTAAACGTCTCCTAGCTGTACGTGATGTCTTGTCAGTTGAGACTTACCTCCTCGGTGAAGTACAAAAAGTTTACCGTAGCCAAGGGGTAGAAATCGGTGACAAACACATCGAGGTAATGGTCCGTCAAATGATCCGTAAAGTTCGTGTCATGGATCCAGGTGATACAGACCTTCTCATGGGTACTCTCATGGATATCAACGACTTTACAGATGCTAACAAGGATGTTCTGATCGCAGGTGGTGTGCCAGCGACTGGTCGCCCAGTCCTTATGGGAATCACCAAAGCCTCACTTGAAACAAATAGTTTCTTGTCAGCGGCTTCCTTCCAGGAAACAACTCGTGTCCTTACAGATGCAGCAATCCGTGGTAAGAAAGACCATCTCCTTGGTCTCAAGGAAAATGTTATTATCGGTAAGATCATCCCAGCTGGTACTGGAATGGCCCGCTACCGTAACCTTGAACCACAAGCAGTCAATGAAGAGTCACTCCTTGCAGATTCACAAGAAGAGCAAGTGGATGTCCAAGTCGAGACTGTTGAAACAAGTGAATAAACCTATTTATCCAAAAGAGGGGCAATTCCCTCTTTTGGTGTGTATAGGAAATGAAATCGTAATGCATATTTTCTTGAAATAATAGTAAAAAAATGGAATAAATGTATATTAATTTCAACTTTCAAAACAATGAGCATAATGCTTTGATTTTAAGTATAATAGTGCTAAAATAAGACGTTGCATGTTTAGGGTTTTTGAAAAACAATGCATAAAACATAACAATATATACACTCCCTAAAGGGTATTGGAGGTAAATCATGAAAAATGATCTGTTTAACGACCGAATTAGTCGATTCTCGATCCGTAAGCTTCATGTAGGAGTTTGCTCGGTCTTACTCGGAACGTTGGTAATGCTCGGAACTGCTACAGGTGTCGGAGCTGATGAAGTAACTGAAGAAAAACAAGCTGACGGAGTTGCAGCTAAAACAGAAGTTGATAAGGCAGAAACTCCTCAAACTACAGAAGCAGCACCTGCTAAAGAAGTAACTTATCAAGCAGAAGCAGCACCTGCAGTTTCTACTGAAGTAAAACCTGAGCTTAACAGCGACAAATTGGCAGCTTACGTTGCTGAAATTGAAGCAAACTTGGCAAATGGTAAATACAGCAACAAGACAGACGAGAGTGTTGAAATCCTTAAAGTAGCTCTTGCTAATGCTAAAAATGCACTTAGTTCTGCTACAAGTCAAGCTGAGTTGGATGCGACTTATCAATCACTTGTAACAACTGTCAATGCTAAACTTAAAAACAAAGAAAAAGTTGTAGCTGAAGAAAAAGTAGCAACTGCTGATAAGACAGAAGCAACAACTGGAAAACCTGCAGAAAACACAAAACCAGCTGAAGGTACAAACTCAATTGCGAATACAGGTAAAAATGACCCTCGTAATGGTAAAGAGATTGACAAGAATACTGCCTTCCGTGCAGATACAGCAGCTACTACTGGAGTTGGGGCAGATGTTGTAGACGCAACATCAACTCCAAAGGTAGAAAAACCGGGATTTACGACAAATATTAATGCTGCTGACCTAGCCAGCCAAATTTCATGGCTAGACTTTGGTGATGTAGCCAACTGGACAGGAACAACGACGACATCGAGTGGGAATCTTGCCCTTCAAGTTGGTGCTACCTATACTAAGGAAATTATGCCGGGTTATGTGGTTACCATCAAAGTAAAATCTTTGAAACCCTTCCAAGCGACTGAAATCTACAAAAAGCGTTTAGAAGACCGAGGAGCGACAGCTGCTGAAAAAGCAACCTATGATCCAAATGCAAAAAATGGTTATGTGAATGGAAATGGGAATCAGTCGTATACTCTGCCAGCATTTAATGCCGGTGAAGAAGCTAAAGTTATAGCAGATGCTCAAACCCGTTGGACAGAAATAAGAGGTGAAGGCATCAATACTGGGACTAAAAAAACAACCATCAGTTCCGAGTTTGACGGTGGGAATATCGGTGTTCAGTTTGAAGTTTCTGCAACCTTCCGTGGAAAAGTGGTCAAACCTGCCATTGTCATGGCGGATGGTGAGTCTGCTAACCCTGGTGAATTGGTTATGTTCACCACAAACGGAGAAGGTTGGCAACATATTGGTGAGTGGTATAAATATGGAAATAAATCTACTAAAACTTATATTCCACAAGATACAGACAATTTATTTGGTCCAAATCCTACCACTAAAATAGATGGCTTGAATTTCTATGCGGTGAACCTTAATCAACTTCGTAATAGTACTCAAGTCGGACCAGACAAAAAAGCAGTTGCTTGGAAATATTATGGAAGTGCCGATTTAACAACTGCAGGTCTCGGAACAGGAGTCTTCGGACCAAATATTTCTTCAAGTAGTGTTGCTGTTCCCCTTGTTATGACACGTGGGGCTTCTGAAGTTGGTTTATATATCGCTTCAGGTGGGAAACAGGCAGCTATGCTTGGTTTCTTCCCACTTGATGAAGGAGATGCTCCTGAATCATACGGCAAGGCAGTTCATTCAATTGCAACTGTTGATGGGATTACCGGTAAGAAAGTAAACCAACCTTATCTCGGCCACTTGAGTCCTGATATGGATGAAAACAATACTCTTGATTGGACGGGTGATGACAAGGCGACCACTGCGGATGAAGGCATCGACCAATTGCTTCCAGGTGATCTTAAAGGGAAAACCAATGAGCTGATCAAGATGGACCGTACCAAACCAGGTAATTATAAGATTTCTGTTGAAGCACATACTGGAGGAGCTGCGCAGGCAAATATCTATGGTTGGGTTGACTTCAATCAAAATGGAACCTTCGATGAAGATGAACGGTCTGATTTAACAACCATTACCCAAGATGGAACGGCTACGTTAAGATTTACAAAGAGTAAAACCTATATTGATCCTAGTGTCAATGAATTGGGTGTTCGGATCCGTATCGCTAAGAATGCTAAAGAAATTGAGAGTCCAACTGGTATGGCCTTTTCAGGGGAAGTTGAGGACTTCAAGACTCAAATCACCCATCCACCAAAAGGAGAATTCAAAGAAACAACTGGTCCTCAAGGTGCTAAACAAACTGCAACTGTAGCCTTTACTGCTCGAGGTTTGCAAGGCTATAGCTTAACTGAATCAGCAAAAATTGATGAAACAGTAGCACCATACATTGTCGATGCAAATGGGAACAAGGCTACTTTGGATGCTGAAGGCTACTATGTCGTACCAGGTCAAGGTAAATATAAGATTACCGCAAATGGTAAAGACGTAGATGTGGAATTCATCCCAGAAGATCACTTCCTTGGAACAGCTGATGGAATTTCAATCCGTCGTACAGATAGTAATGGCTACGATACTGGTTGGTCAACTAAATTCCCAGATAAGGAAGCCAACGTTGATACAGTATTAAAAACAATGGATGGTCTTTACATCCCAACAGTAACTCCAAGTGAAATTGAAGGTGTTGATAAGACTTCAACTGATGTCCAAGGCGCAACTCAAACAGGTACACCAACTTTTAACACAACTCTTACAAATGCTAATGGTGAAAAGATTGCTGTCACTCCAAGCTTGGAGTATCCTGCTAAACTAGTGGACCCAGCAACTGGACAAGTCACCAACGCAACTTCTGTAACAGTAGCGGGAGAAGGAACATACTCAATCAATGATGCTACAGGAGAAGTTACCTTTGTTCCAGAACCAGGATTTACTGGTACTGCAAAAGGTATTACTGTATCATTGACTGCACCTGTCGGAAGAGATAAAGATGGAACAGTTCGTGATGAATACCTCAAGACTGCTACGGCTAAGTACACACCAACTGTAACTCCAGTTACAATCACACCAACAGATAAAGTGTCTGAGGACGTCCAAAACGTTCCACAAACTCAAACTCCTACATTTGAGTTGAGCAACGATAAGACTGCGAAAATCACAAGTAAGAAATTGGTAGATCCAGCAACTGGTCAACCTACTGATGAAACTACTGTGACTGTTCCAGGAGAAGGAACTTACACTATTGATCCTACTACAGGAGCGGTAACATTTACGCCAGAAAAAGACTTTGTCGGTACTGCAAAAGGAGTAACTGTTCAGGCAACTGCTACTATTACAAATGCTAATGGTAAGACTGCAACCATCACTGCTGAAGCAAGCTACACACCAACTGTAAAATCAGCTGCTCCAACAGCGAAACCAGCTACATCTAAAGATATCCAAGGTGCAACTCAAACAGGAACACCAACCTTTGCAGGTTCAACTGTTACTGTAAACGGTGAAGAAAAAGCTATCACTATTAAAGATAACAGCTACACACTTTTGGATAAAGATGGTAATGAAGTTACAACTACAACAGCTTATGCTGAAGATGGAACAACACCAATCGGTACATTCACAATTGACCCAGCAACTGGTACTGTAACCTTCACACCAACTGATAAATCTTATACAGGTAAGGTAACACCAGTTAAGGTTCAAGCTGAAAGCTCAAACGGAATCAAAGTTGATACAACTTACACTCCTGAGATTGTTCCAGTAACACCAACTGCAACACCAGCTGAAACTACTGACATCCAAGGTGCAACTCAAAAAGGTAAGCCTGAATTCAAGGGCGGAACTGTTACAGTTGATGGAGTAGAAAAAACTGTTCCAATCAACGAAGATGTTCCAGCAACATTTGAAGATGGATCTACAACTAAGACTGTTGAAGGTGTTGGTACTTACACAGTAGCACCAGATGGAACAGTAACATTTGTTCCTGAAAAAACATTTGTTGGTAAAGCTCCATCAGTGACAGTTGTTCGTGAAGATATGAACGGAACAAAAGCTTCTGCAACATACACACCAACAGTAACCCCAGTAACACCAACAGCTGAAGATGCTACTTCAACTGATAAACAAGGTCAAACACAATCAGGTAAACCAACATTCACACCAGGTAACTCAAACGTACCAATGGATGATGATGTTCCAGCAACATTCGAAGATGGTTCAACAACTAAGACTATCCCAGGTGAAGGAACATACACAGTAGCACCAGACGGAACAGTTACATTTGTACCAGAAAAATCATTCACAGGAACAGGAACAGGCGTGACTGTTAAACGTGTAGATAAGAACGGTACCCCAGTAACAGCTAAGTACACACCAACTGTAACTCCAGTAACACCAACTGCAACTCCAGCTGAATCAGTTGCACCTCAAGGTGTGGTTCAAACTGGTACTGTTACATTCACAGAAGGTGACCCAGTTGCACCAATCGACAAGGATACCATTACTCTTCTTGACGAAAATGGTCAACCAGCAGCTTCAGTAGATGCTAAATCACCAGAAGGTAAAGTTATCGGTACCTTCACAGTTGATAAGGAAACAGGTGTTGTAACCTTCACTCCGACTGACAAGTCATACTCAGGTGATGTTGTTCCAGTTAAGGTTCAAGCTAAAGATGCTAACGGTACTGCAGTAGAAACAACTTACACACCTAAGATTACTCCAGTAGTTCCAACAGCAGAACCAGCAACTTCAACAGATATCCAAGGTAAGACACAAACAGGAAAACCTAAGTTTACAGAAGGTGATCCAAGTGTACCAATGGATGACGATGTTCCAGCAACATTTGAAGATGGTTCAACAACTAAGACTATCCCAGGTGAAGGAACATACACAGTAGCTCCAGACGGAACTGTTACATTTGTACCAGAAAAATCATTCACAGGAACAGGAACAGGCGTGACTGTTAAACGTGTAGATAAGAATGGTACACCAGTAACAGCTAAGTACACACCAACAGTAACACCGGTAACACCAACAGCTGAAGATGCTACTTCAACTGATAAACAAGGTCAAACACAATCAGGTAAACCAACCTTTACACCAGGTAACTCAAACGTACCAATGGATGATGATGTTCCAGCAACATTCGAAGATGGTTCAACAACTAAGACTATCCCAGGTGAAGGAACTTACACAGTAGCACCAGACGGAACAGTTACATTCGTACCAGAAAAATCATTCACAGGAACAGGAACAGGCGTGACTGTTAAGCGTGTAGATAAGAACGGTACACCAGTAACAGCTAAGTACACACCAACAGTGACGCCAGTAACACCAACAGCAACTCCAGCTGAATCAGTAGCACCTCAAGGTGTGGTTCAAACTGGTACTGTTACCTTCACAGAAGGTGACCCAGTTGCACCAATCGACAAGGATACCATTACTCTTCTTGACGAAAATGGTCAACCAGCTACATCAGTAGTTGCTAAATCACCAGAAGGCAAAGAAATCGGTACTTTCACAGTTGATAAGGAAACAGGTGTTGTAACATTCACACCAACTGACAAGTCATACTCAGGTGATGTTGTTCCAGTTAAGGTTCAAGCTAAAGATGCTAACGGTACTGCTGTAGAAACAACATACACACCTAAGATTACTCCAGTAGTTCCAACAGGTGAAGATGTTACATCAACAGATATCCAAGGTAAGACACAAACAGGTAAACCTAAGTTTACAGAAGGTAATCCAAGTGTACCAATGGATGACGATGTTCCAGCAACATTTGAAGATGGTTCAACAACTAAGACTATCCCAGGTGAAGGAACTTACACAGTAGCACCAGACGGAACAGTTACATTTGTACCAGAAAAATCATTCACAGGAACAGGAACAGGCGTGACTGTTAAACGTGTAGATAAGAACGGTACCCCAGTAACAGCTAAGTACACACCAACTGTGACTCCAGTAACACCAACAGGTGAAGATGTTACATCAACAGATATCCAAGGTCAAACACAAACAGGTAAACCTAAGTTTACAGAAGGTGATCCAAGTGTACCAATGGATGACGATGTCCCAGCAACATTTGAAGATGGTTCAACAACTAAGACTATCCCAGGTGAAGGAACTTACACAGTAGCACCAGACGGAACAGTTACATTCGTACCAGAAAAATCATTCACAGGAACAGGAACAGGCGTGACTGTTAAACGTGTAGATAAGAACGGTACCCCAGTAACAGCTAAGTACACACCAACTGTAACTCCAGTAACACCAACAGCTGAAGATGTTACATCAACAGATATCCAAGGCCAAACACAAACAGGTAAACCTAAGTTTACAGAAGGTGATCCAAGTGTACCAATGGATGACGATGTACCAGCAACCTTTGAAGATGGTTCAACAACTAAGGTAATTCCAGGAGAAGGAACCTACACAGTAGCACCAGACGGAACAGTTACATTCGTACCAGAAAAATCATTCACAGGAACAGGAACAGGCGTGACTGTTAAACGTGTAGATAAGAATGGTACCCCAGTAACAGCTAAGTACACACCAACAGTAACTCCAGTAGTTCCAACAGGTGAGCCAGCTACAACTATTGGACCTAAAGGTAAAGAACAGTCTGGTAAACCAACATTCAAGGAAGGTGATAGCCGTGTTCCAATGAATGATGATGTGCCAGCAACATTTGAAGATGGTTCAACAACTAAGGTAATTCCAGGTGTTGGTACCTACACAGTAGCACCAGACGGAACAGTGACTTTCAAACCAGAACCTGAATTTACAGGAACAGCTCCATCAGTTACAGTTGTTCGTGAAGATATGAACGGAACAAAAGCTTCTGCAACATACACACCAACAGTAACACCAGTTACTACATTTGTAGACAAAGATGGCAAACCTATCCCAGGTTACCCAACAGCAGACGGTGAACAACCAAAAGCTGAAATTCCAGGATACCGCTTCGTTGAAACTAAGAAATTGCCAAACGGCGATACAGTACATGTCTACGAAAAGATTACAACTACTCATGTTGACGAAAATGGAAACCCAATTCCAGGATATCCAACAGAGGATGGAGAACAACCTAAGAAAGATATTCCAGGATATGAGTTTGTGAAGACAGTTGTAGATGCTAACGGAAATATCCAACATATCTACAAGAAAGTTGTAACTCCAGAACAACCAGAAGCTCCAGTTAAACCAGCTCCAGCTAAAGAAAATGCTCCTCAATTGCCAAACACAGGTACTAAGGATAACGCTAGCCTTGCTGCTCTTGGTTTAGTAGGTGTCTTGAGTGGATTTGGACTTATTGCTCGTAAAAAGAAAGAAGACTAATCAACTCTGTAAAGAAGTGAGAAAGTCAACTTTCTAATTAAAAACTAGTGCATCAATCGATGCACTAGTTTTTTTGATGCTTGTATTAAAAATCGAACTATGCTACAATCTTGTAAAACAAGCAAGGACACCAAGATATGAAAAGTGAATACCAAAAAATGATTGCGGGAGAACCCTATCACCCCTTCGACCCAGAATTGCGTGCTCTAGCACAAACAGCACGACAAAAGCAAGCCTCCTTTAACGAAGAAGTCGATCCACTAAAAGGTATGGAAATCATCAAAGGGTGGTTTGGGTCTACCGGAGAAAATCTCTATATCAATACTCGCTTGGTTGTGGATTATGGTGTCAATATTCATTTGGGAGAAAATTTCTATTCCAATTGGAATTTAACCATGTTGGATGTTTGCCCTATTACTATTGGTGATAATGCTATGATTGGTCCTAACTGCCAATTTTTAACCCCCCTACACCCTCTGGATCCAGATGAACGAATTTCAGGTTTAGAATTTGGGAAACCAATCACGATAGGTAAAAACTTTTGGGCAGGAGGCGGCGTTACTGTCCTTCCAGGCGTAACACTAGGGGATAATGTTGTTGCAGGAGCGGGGGCAGTCATTACCAAGTCCTTTGGTGACAATGTCGTTCTGGCAGGTAATCCAGCACGGGTTATCAAAGAAATTCTAGTTAAAGAAAATTAAAAGAACAGCAAGATGCTGTTCTTTTGCTTATTAGAGGTTTTTTCTCTTCTTAGCTTTTTTAGTTAAAGTTACATCACATTGTTCGATATTTTGTGTGAGATAACTGGTCACTTGGAAGTCGTCAGTATCAGATTTTAGCTCGACTTCATAGACGATTGTTAGATTATCACCTGCGTTAGTGCTATTAATTGTAATCATGTCAACTTCTGAGCAGAATTGGCCAAGAGCTGATTGGATAGCTCCCTGTATCTTTTCTTGATTGGCTACCGTGATTGTCAAAAGTCTACGACGTTGATTGTCAGTTTTAATCTGTTGATGTTCCAAAAGGAACCAAACACCTAAGATAAATAGGGTGAACAAAATTGCTAGGAAGAGATAGCCTGTTCCACAAGCTAAACCGATAATCATGGCAAGGAAAATCGCAATCAGTTCTCTTGAACCACTAGTTGCAGAACGGAAACGAATCAAACTAAAGGTTCCGGCTACAGCGATTGAAGTACCCAAGCTTCCATTGACTAGAAAAATAACTAAGGTCATGAGGCAGGGAAGCAGAGTCAAGCTGATAGCAAATTCTCTGGTATAGAGGGTCCGATATTTGTAGGTCCAAGTAAGTGCCAAACCGAGGACTAGACTGACTAGAAGTGCCAACAGTAGTTGAAAGGGATCTGCACTTGCAGTGGTGTTGTTGAAAATGGAATTAAATAGATTAAGCATAAGCAGTACCTGATCTTTCTATATTGGGGCGAGGAGCATAAGGTAGCCCTTGAGATTTATGGTAAGCACAACTGTATTTTGAAAATTTGTGCTCCATCAAACCATATTTGTCTAGAATGTCTTGTAACCACTGAGGTTTGTTTCCAGGAGCTTTAATCTCCATAATCACAGTATTGTCATCTAATAGAGGAGCCCCTTTATTTCCTGCGAAGAGACTGACATTTTCATCTCTATAGACTAGATTTTGGTCAATGGTGATACGAATTTTATTATAGTCGTAGCCCTCGATGTATTTTTTTTCTTTTAATGAATAACGATCGTAGTAGATGTACATACGAGGCTTGATAGCTTGCTTGTAATCTTGGTGAAGCTTTTTTACTTTTTCAATGACGACTGTATCAGTAATACTAGCATCCAAGTGCCCTTTGGTCATAAAATTAAGGATAGAAATAGGAGTTGAGAGTATTCTAAATTTGCGACCAACTCCTTCTTGATCCTTGGTTTTGATTTCTAAAAATACTTGACTATCTGCTTTGGGTTGGCTGAGATAGGTCCGCATCCGTACCTTTTCTTTTCGTTTGTCGCCAAGATGCTCATCTTGGAGAATATCAAAGTCTTCTGTATCAAAGTAGATATTTGATATTGTTGAAATTGGATAGTCGTCTTCTACTAAATATTCCTTTAAATCTTGAATCAGTTTGTCTAATATTTCTTTGGAGACAACATATTTGGTTTCAATCCGTTTAAAAGTTGTTTCGATTGGTTTCATAAGTTCTTCTCCTCTAATCTTAGCTTATACTATTTTTAAACAAGGACGAGCTTGTTTGTCTAGGATTTTAAAGAGTTTATCTAAAACTTTTGTTAAATTTAACTTAATTGAAACTAAACTTAAGAAAACTTTCAGAAAAAGTTTAGGCTTATTTTAGGAAAGTCACGTAGACTAAGAGCATGTAAAATGAAAGTCGAGGAAACGAGCATGAAAGCAAAAAAATGGACATTCTTATTAACGAGTATAGCAACTATAGCACTAGTAACAGCTTGTACCCAGTCAACTTCAAATACAACAGCTAGCAATACTGCGACAACGAAAACGACATCAACTACAGAAGCTAAGAAAACTAGCTATTTTACAGACAAGGACTATGATACTTCTTATGATGAAAAGACAGCAGCAACTGTAACTTTGTCAGGATCAACAGCGAAGGTATCAGGTGACGGAGTTGCCGTATCAGGATCTACCGTTACAATCTCTAAGTCAGGTACCTATGTGATCTCTGGTCAATCTGACGGTGTTCAAATCAAGATCGAAGCTGGAAATTCTGATGATGTACATATTGTTCTAAAGGGTGTGACCATGACCAATACCAATGCAGCTATTTCTGCAACATCGGCTGGTCATGTTTACCTAACTCTAGCAGATGGAACAACCAATAGCCTCTCAGATTCTGCTTCTAATAGTGATGACAAGGCTGACGCAGCCCTCTTCTCTAAAGTGGACTTGACCATCAATGGTAAGGGAACTCTCAATGTAGACGGCAAGAAAAATAATGGTATCAAGGCAAATGATACACTTCACATCACAGGTGGAAGCTACAACATCACAGCAGTCGGGGATGCCTTTAATGTTAATGATGAACTCAACATTACCGGCACAACTATGACTATCGATGCCAAGGAAGACGGAGTTAAGGTCGACAATGATGAGGACATATCTGTAGGAACCATGTATCTCTCTGACAATACCATCACTGTTACTGCTGGAGATGATGGTATCCACGCATCAGGTGATTTGGTTATTGATAGTGGTACCTATACCGTTAAGAATTCTACAGAAGGGCTTGAAGGTAAGTCAATTACTATCAACGGTGGAGATATCGCCATCTATTCAACGGATGATGGTGTCAATGCAGCCAACAAAAATGCTCAACAAAGTGAAATTTTCTTCACTATGAATGGTGGGAACTTGACGGTTGAAGTTGGTCAAGGGGACACGGATCCAATTGACTCAAATGGTAATATTACAGTTAATGGAGGAACCATCAAAATGACTGGTCAAACTGGTTTTGACTTTGATGGAACAGCGACCTACACAGGCGGAGATATCTATCTCAATGGTGAAAAACAAACTGAGATTGTCAATTCTATGCCTGGAGGCGGAGGGGCACCTGGCGGTGGCCCTCAAGGAAATGGAGGCCCTGGCGGTCCAGCCCCTGGTGGACAACCATAAAAAAATCTCTTTTCTCGAAAGAGAAGGGAGATTTTTTTGTTGGGGAAAAAGGAAGAGGAGATAAAGTTTCTTCTATCTCTTATACATACTAGCTAGCCTACTCCATTAATAAGATCAAGCTAAATCAAGCACCTCAAAGGGTACTTTTCTGATGCTTGAAAGAGCAAAAAAAGCACCCTTATTCCAATGCTTTTCTAAGCTTGTGGAATAAGAGTGCTTATCGTATTAGAAATTATTCTCCGTCTTTTTTAAAGATGTTTTTTACGCCAGATACTGCACCTTCGACAGCTTCTTTAGCATCTTCGACAACTTCTTTAGCTTTTGAAGCTACCTTTTCTGCAGCTCCTTCTGCTTGAGTTTTTGTATCGCCAGTTAGTTTACCAAAACCTTCTTTAACAGAACCTTTAGTTTGGTTGAATTTTTCTTCGATTGACATGGGGTATACCTCCGTTATTTTTTTGTATTATCTAAATTACATCAGATACTAATTAAGTATATACCCTTTTATGCTAAAAAGCAAAAAACTGATACGAAAAGCATCAGTTTATTTTTTAATAGGTTACAACATTCAACTGGCCTTTATCATATTCAGCGATAAATATATTAGAGACTTCTTCAAAACCTTCTTGTTTTAACTCATCCATTAACCACTCTTCAGTTTTGCCAATGGTTTCTAGGATTTCAACTTGGACAACACCGTCTGTGATGACTGGGTACTTAGGATTTTCGTCACCCATTCTTACGACAATTAGTTGTCCGTTTTGCTCAATCACAGCTCTCTTGACATCCTTCAATTGGAAAATTCCTTGAGCGCGCAATTTAAGAGCAACATCTGCAGCAGCTAGACCTTTTGAACGACAGGCTTCAGGATCTAATGTTCCATTTTTTATGATAATAGTTGGTTTCCCGTCAATTAAGTGTTTGAAAAAGGAAATATTGGTATTCAACCATTTAAGGAGCAGGATGAGAATAGTCCAGATGATAAGGATAACAATGTATTGGATGATGGTGATAGAACTATTGTAGATAACCCCACCGATAATACCCCCGAGAACAAAGTTCTGGATTTGATCTACTGCAGAACTTGGTGCTAAATTTCCTTTACCTGTTACGTTAATAACAAAAACAAGAGAAAGTAGCCCCAAGGCTAATTTAATTGCAATCGTAGCAAAAAAGCTTATCATTTTTCAACCTCCACGAGTTCAACATCTGATTTATAGAGTTCCATTTTTTCTAATAAATAGCTATCTTGGTCAGTCCCGCTAATGGCACGATAAAAATTGTTGCCAACCTTAATAATCGCCCCATCAGTCACTGCTGATGTGTTGACATAAACATTTTTCTTATCAACACCTAACTCTTTTGATACAATTTCGATGAAGTGCAAGGAACTACGAAATTGATTATCATTGGATTGGTTGTTTTGAAGATTCGTAATGCTAATCAATACAAAAGCAATTAACGTCAAAATAGAAATGAGCGATAATTCACGGAACTTACTCCCTCTTTTATCTTTGAAAGCCTTAAATGCAAAGAATCCAGTCACAATCACTAAGAGCGTCGACACAATCATCATGGTCCAATTCTGTTGACTAATCTGGCTTAGAACATAGTCATATGAATAGAATTTCATAAGATTTCTCCTTTTTTAAATTCAATCTATTATAAACTAATTCCTAAGTTTTAGCAATTTTGTTAGTAGAGGAAAAAGCATTTAATTGTTGTTTCCTACTTAAGGTAGGTTTTTTATGATTTGACTTAGCCTCCCGTCTTGACTTTCGTTTGGCTTTTGTTATAATAGTAAAAATTTAGAGGAGGTATTCTATGATTCAAAAACATGCTATTCCTATTTTAGAGTTTGACGATAATCCTCAGGCAGTCATCATGCCGAATCACGAAGGCTTGGATTTACAGTTACCAAAGAAGTGCATCTATGCATTTTTGGAAGAAGAGATTGACCGCTATGCTCAGGAAGTAGAAGCAGATTGCGTAGGGGAGTTTGTTTCTGCCACTAAGACCTACCCGGTTTATGTCATGGACTACAAAGGTGAAAAAGTGTGTCTTGCCCAAGCGCCTGTCGGTTCCGCTCCAGCGGCCCAGTTTATGGATTGGTTGATTGGCTATGGTGTGGAGCAAATCATTTCCACTGGTACTTGTGGAGTCCTAGCCGATATAGAGGAAAATGCCTTTCTCGTCCCTGTTCGCGCTCTGCGAGATGAGGGGGCCAGCTACCACTATGCAGCGCCTTCTCGTTATATGGAGATGCAGATTGAGGCTATCTCTGCCATTGAGCAAGTCTTGGAACAACTAGGCATTCCTTACGAGGAGGTCATGACTTGGTCGACAGATGGTTTTTACCGAGAAACGGCTGAAAAAGTTGCCTATCGTAAGGAAGAAGGCTGTGCAGTTGTGGAGATGGAGTGTGCAGCTCTTGCAGCAGTTGCCCAGCTTCGAGGAGTCGTTTGGGGACAACTTCTATTTACAGCCGACTCTCTAGCGGATTTAGAAAATTATGATAGCCGCGATTGGGGTTCAGAAGCTTTTGACAAGGCCTTAGAACTCTGTCTTGAAATCGTTAGTCATATGTGACTGCTTTAATTGTTTTTATGGTACAATGTAACTATGTTATTCAAATCATTTTCGGAAAAAATAAACACGACCTTGGGACGTTTATCACCTGCTCGTCGAATTTTTTTAAGTTTTGCTTTGGTTATTTTCGCAGGCTCTTTCCTTTTGAGTCTGCCATTTGTGCAAGCAACAAGCTCCCAAGCGACCTATTTCGACCATCTCTTTACAGCAGTATCCATGGTCTGTGTGACGGGACTCTTTACTCAACCAGTAGCTACTACATATAACATCTGGGGTCAGTTAATCTGTATGTTTTTGATCCAGATTGGTGGTTTGGGTCTCATGACCTTTATAGGGGTCTTTTATATTCAAAGTAAGCATAAGCTAAGTCTTCGTAGCCGTGAAACAATTCTGGAGAGCTTTAATTATGGAGAAACTCAGTCTTTAATGGTTTTCATACGTTCGATTTTCTTGACGACTTTTCTCATTGAAGGGCTAGGAGCTTTTCTTTTAAGTTTTCGTTTTGTTCCTGAATTTGGTTGGGGTCGAGGAATTTTTACCTCTATCTTCGTAGCTATTTCAGCTTTCTGTAATGCTGGTTTTGATAATTTTGGAAGTACAAGTTTAGTAGCTTTTCAAACTGATCCTTTGATTAATCTAGTGCTTGCTGCTTTGATCATCACAGGTGGTCTAGGGTTCATGGTTTGGTTTGACCTGGCCACGCAGTTGAGCAAGAAAAAACGTCGGCTTCGCTTCCATACCAAGTTGGTTCTCTTCTTGACAGCAGGAATTTTATTTACTGGAACAGTTTCAACCCTCTTGATAGAGTGGAACAATCCGGGAACGATTGGGAATCTCAGCATCCCTGATAAATTGCTAGTCAGTTTTTTCCAAACAGTTAGCATGAGAACGGCGGGTTTTGCTTCTATTGATTTTACTCAGGCTAGGCCTGTTACCTTGATGATCTATATTTTGCAGATGTTTCTGGGTGGGGCGCCTGGTGGAACAGCCGGGGGGCTTAAAATCACAACCTTCTTTGTATTATTGGTCTTTGCACGCAGTGAACTTTTAGGATTACCCCATGCCAATGTAGCTTGGAGAACAATTTTACCTAGGACAGTCCAAAAATCATTCAGTGTCTTTATTATCTTCTTGCTAACTTTCTTTCTGGGCTTGATCCTGTTAGGGGTAACCGCAGAAGGGAATCCGCGCTTTATCTACATCATGTTCGAGACAATTTCAGCGCTTGCCACGGTCGGAGTGACTGCCAATCTGACACCAGAGTTAGGTAGATTAGCTCTTAGCATTATCATGCTACTGATGTTTATCGGACGAATTGGACCACTGACGCTATTAGTTAGTTTGGCTGAGTATCAACCAGATAAGAAAGATATGATCCACTATATGAAAGCAGATATTACCATAGGATAAGAAAGGATAAACTATGTCAGATCGGACAATTGGAATTTTAGGTTTAGGTATTTTTGGGAGTAGTGTACTTACCGCTCTCGCTCAGCATGATATAAATATTATCGCCATTGACGACCATGAGGAGCGAATCAATCAGTTCGAACCAGTCTTGGTACGTGGAGTGGTTGGAGATATTACCGATGAAGAGCTCTTGCTCTCAGCAGGAATTGATACCTGCGATACAGTTGTGGTGGCAACTGGGGAAAATTTAGAATCTAGTGTGCTTGCAGTCATGCATTGCAAGAGTCTAGGAGTACCAACTGTTATTGCTAAGGTTAAAAGCCATACAGCAAAAAAAGTCCTTGAAAAAATTGGCGCGGATTCAGTCATTTCACCAGAATATGAGATGGGTCGTTCGTTGGCGCAGACTATTTTATTTAATAACAGCGTTGATGTTTTTCAGTTGGATAAAAATGTCTCGATTGTCGAGATGAAAATTCCACAGTCGTGGGCAGGCAAGGGCCTAAGCCAACTAGACCTTCGAGGACGATACAATCTCAATATCCTTGGCTTTCGTGACTACGAAAATGCTCCCTTAGATGTTCAATTTGGACCAAATGACCTTTTAAAAGCCGATACCTACATCATGGCGGTGATTAATAACCAATATTTGGATACCTTGGTTGAATTAAGTGATTAAAAAGAGAACTAGCTTCTCTTTTTTCTTTTTTTGTAGAGGCATATGTTCGATATAAGTAATTTATAAGAAGGATTTAAGAAAAATTTTAACTTTTTCTTAATCCTTTTTAATTTTAGGAGATTATACTTAAATCATCAAAAACATATCAAAGGAGAATCCTATGAAATTCAATCCCAATCAAAGATATACTCGCTGGTCTATTCGCCGTCTCAGTGTCGGTGTAGCTTCAGTTGTTGTGGCTAGTGGCTTCTTTGTCCTAGCTGGTCAACCAGCTTCAGTTCGTGCAGATCAAGTGAAACCTACGGCAATGCCAGTTGTCCAAACTGAGAAAGACATGCCTAAAGAAGTCAAGAAAACTAGTGATATGCCAGAGAAAGCTACTGAGCTTCCTATGGACTCTAAGAAAGAAGTAGGAACTACAGAAGCTCCTGCTAAAGAAGAAATGCCTGTAGAAACAAAAACTACTGATCCTGAAACTGCTAAAAAAATGGAAGAAACTTCTAAAGCTGAAGTGACTGAAATGCCTAAATCAGGAGCAGAAACTCCTGAAATGGCTCCAGCACCTAAGGGAGAAAGTCCAGTTGCTAAGGAAGAAATGGTAACTAGTACTGACCAAGTTAAAAAAGCAGTAGCTGACAACGTTAAAGACAGCACAGATGTTCCAGCTAGCTACCTTGAAAAAGCAAATGTTCCTGGTCCATTCTTGGCAGGTGTTAACCAAGTGATTCCTTACGAAGCTTTCGGTGGTGATGGTATGTTAACTCGTCTCTTGCTCAAAGCAGCCGACAAGGCTCCATGGTCGGACAATGGAACAACAGGAAATGCAGCAATTCTTCCACTTGAAGGTTTGGCAAAAGGTCAATATTTCTATGAAGTAGATTTGAACGGCAACACAAGTGGTAAAGAAGGTCAAGCTCTTCTCGACCAACTTCGTGCTAACGGCACACAAACCTACCAAGCAACCGTTAAAGTCTACGGCGCTAAAGACGGCAAACCAGATTTGACAAATGTTGTAGCGACACGAATGATTGACGTGAACTTGAATGGCATAGTTCCTGCTGACCAAGTTAAAAAAGCAGTAGCTGACAACGTTAAAGACAGCACAGATGTTCCAGCTAGCTACCTTGAAAAAGCAAATGTTCCTGGTCCATTCTTGGCAGGTGTTAACCAAGTGATTCCTTACGAAGCTTTCGGTGGTGATGGTATGTTAACTCGTCTCTTGCTCAAAGCAGCCGACAAGGCTCCATGGTCGGACAATGGAACAGCAGGAAATGCAGCAATTCTTCCACTTGAAGGTTTGGCAAAAGGTCAATATTTCTACGAAGTAGATTTGAACGGTAACACAAGTGGTAAAGAAGGTCAAGCCCTTCTCGACCAACTTCGTGCTAACGGCACACAAACATACCAGGCAACCGTTAAAGTTTACGGCGCTAAAGACGGCAAACCAGATTTGACAAATGTTGTAGTGACACGACAAATAATGGTTCAATTGCATGATAAAGATATGACTACTCAAGACAACCAAGCTGGAATGGATGCTGAAAAAGACATGAAATCAGAAATGATGGGAATGAATCATGGTATGGAAAATATGAAAGTGAACCAACCAGGTCAAGGTCAAAAAGTTGAACAAATGAAGAAAAGTGATAAAGGTATGTTACCAAATACCGGTGAAGTTAAGTCTAATACAGCAACTATCGGAATCTTTGGTCTTGTCTTAGCTGGTGTACTTAGCCTTCTTGGTGTAAAAGCTAAACGAGACAATTAAAATTCAAATCATTTAAAAATTAGTAAAAATAGTGTTATACTAAATCCAAGTATAACGCTGTTTTTATAAGGGGAATAGGAATGGAAAAGACAATTTTACTCGTGGATGATGAGATTGAAATTATAGATATTCAAAAACGATACCTAATCCAGGCAGGATATCAAGTATTGGTTGCCCATGACGGGCTAGAAGGTTTAGAAATTTTTCAGAAAAAACCAGTAGATCTAATCATCACAGATATCATGATGCCTAAAATGGATGGCTATGATTTTATCAGCGAAGTCCAATATTTATCCCCTGATCAACCTTTTCTCTTTATCACTGCCAAGATTAGTGACCAAGACAAGATTTACGGCTTAAGTTTGGGAGCGGATGATTTTATTACAAAACCGTTTAGTCCTCGTGAGTTGGTGTTGCGAGTTCATAATATTTTTCGCAGAATTCACCGCAGTGGGGGAACTGAACTGATTGAACTAGGGGATTTACGGATAAACCATGCCAATCACGAAGTTCATATCGGACAAGAGTCTTTAGACTTAACTGTCAAATCTTTTGAACTCCTCTGGATCTTGGCAAGCAATCCTGAGCGGGTCTTTTCAAAAACCGAACTCTATGAAAAAGTATGGCAAGAAGAGTATGTCGATGACACCAACACTCTGAATGTTCACATCCATGCTTTGAGACAGGAGTTGGTCAAACACGCGAGTTCCAATACTCCAGTTATCAAAACAGTTTGGGGGCTTGGCTACAAGATTGAGAAAGCGAGGTAATGAATGAAATTAAAAAGTTATATCGTAATTGGCTATTTAGTCTCTACCATTCTGACAATTCTTGTGGTCTTTTGGGCAGTCCAGCGAATGCTGATTGATCAAAAAGAAATTTATTTCTTGGTTGGAATGACACTCGTTGCTAGCTTTATCGGAGCTGGAGTTAGTCTCTTTCTCCTCTCTCCGGTATTCTCCTCGTTGCATCACTTGAAAAATCAAGCTAAAAGGGTAGCAAGTCGGGATTTTAGTGGAGAAACTAACGTAAAAGGTCCAACGGAGTTTCAAGAGTTAGGGCAAGCTTTTAACGATATGTCTCATGATTTACAATCAACCTTTGAATCCCTTGACCAAAGTGAAAAAGAAAAAGGGATTATGATTGCCCAACTTGCTCATGACATCAAAACGCCAATCACATCCATCCAAGCAACGGTGGAAGGAATCCTTGATGGTGTTATTAAAGAAGAGGAACGGGCGCATTATCTAATGACTATTAGTCGGCAGACCGACCGTCTAAATAAATTAGTGGAAGAACTCGGCGCTCTTACGCTAAATACCCAATCCAAGATAGAATCACCAAGAGGGATTGAGCCTGTATTTCTGGATCAGTTATTAATAGAAGCAATGAGCGAATTTCAATTTTTAATTGAAAAAGAAGAACGGGATGTGTACATACAGGTTAGTCCAGAGTATGCCCGTATCCAGGTAGACTATGATAAGATTTCGCGAATTTTGGTTAACTTGCTTAATAATGCTTTTAAATACTCGGAACCAGGAACTAAGATTGAAGTTGTGGCTCTGATTGAGGACAAGAACTTGACCATTAGTGTCAGAGATGAAGGATATGGAATTGCTCCAGAGGAGTTGGACAATATCTTTAAGCGTCTCTATCGGGTAGAAACATCTCGCAACATGAATACTGGAGGTCATGGCTTAGGCCTTGCAATTGCGCGTGATCTAGCTCGCCAATTAGGTGGGGACATCAGCGTAGAAAGCCAATATGGCGTAGGAAGCAAGTTTATCCTTAGTCTCAATCTGAACGAAAAGTAAAATAGATAGAAAAATCTCTTTACAAATGCAGTTTTTCATGATACAATAGCCTTTGTGTGAAATAGCAGCAGGAAAGCATGAAGCTCGTCAACAGGTGTCTTCTGATAAGTAACCTTGGCTGTTTAGGCGAAGGGCATCTGCACGAATCAGGGCTTTCTAAGTGACTATTTCCGCCGAAATTATATTTATATCAGGAGGACATACATATGTCACGTTATACAGGACCATCTTGGAAACAAGCTCGTCGCCTTGGCCTTTCACTTACAGGTACAGGTAAAGAATTGGCACGTCGTAACTACGTACCAGGACAACACGGACCAAACAACCGTTCTAAATTGTCAGAATACGGTTTGCAATTAGCTGAAAAACAAAAACTTCGTTTTACTTACGGTGTAGGTGAAAAACAATTCCGTAACTTGTTCGTACAAGCTACAAAAATCAAGGGCGGAATCCTAGGTTTCAACTTCATGCTTCTTTTGGAACGTCGTTTGGATAACGTAGTTTACCGTCTTGGTCTTGCGACTACTCGTCGTCAAGCTCGTCAATTCGTAAACCACGGTCACATCCTTGTTGATGGAAAACGTGTTGATATCCCATCATACCGCGTAACTCCAGGTCAAGTAATCTCAGTTCGCGAAAAATCATTGAAAGTTCCAGCAATCCTTGAAGCAGTTGAAGCTACTCTTGGACGTCCAGCATTCGTATCATTCGATGCTGAAAAATTGGAAGGTTCATTGACTCGTTTGCCAGAACGTGATGAAATCAACCCAGAAATCAACGAAGCACTTATCGTTGAATTCTACAACAAAATGCTTTAATTTTAAGATATATCTTACGAAAAGCCTACAACAGTGGGCTTTTTGCTTTTCAAAAAATAAAAAAATAAGAAAAATTTATCTTAAGTTCTTGACAAGATTGTAAAAGTAGGTATAATAGAAAGAGTTGAAAAAGCTCAAGGTCCGTTGGTCAAGGGGTTAAGACACCGCCTTTTCACGGCGGTAACACGGGTTCGAATCCCGTACGGACTATGGGTGTATTGCAGAGAGGTTAATAGGATATAAAAAAGTTAAAAAAACCTGTTGACAGTTAAAAGTGACTGTGATATACTAATATAGTTGTCGCTCACGAGAGAAGTGAGAGGCAAAGACCTTTGAAAACTGAACAAGACGAACCAATGTGCAGGGCACTACAACTGATGTTGTAGTACTGAACAATGAAAAAAACAATAAATCTGTCAGTGACAGAAATGAGTGAGAACTCAAACTTTTAATGAGAGTTTGATCCTGGCTCAGGACGAACGCTGGCGGCGTGCCTAATACATGCAAGTAGAACGCTGAAGGAAGGAGCTTGCTCTTTCCGGATGAGTTGCGAACGGGTGAGTAACGCGTAGGTAACCTGCCTGGTAGCGGGGGATAACTATTGGAAACGATAGCTAATACCGCATAATAGTAGATATCGCATGATAACTGCTTAAAAGGTGCAATTGCATCACTACCAGATGGACCTGCGTTGTATTAGCTAGTTGGTGAGGTAACGGCTCACCAAGGCAACGATACATAGCCGACCTGAGAGGGTGATCGGCCACACTGGGACTGAGACACGGCCCAGACTCCTACGGGAGGCAGCAGTAGGGAATCTTCGGCAATGGACGGAAGTCTGACCGAGCAACGCCGCGTGAGTGAAGAAGGTTTTCGGATCGTAAAGCTCTGTTGTAAGAGAAGAACGAGTGTGAGAGTGGAAAGTTCACACTGTGACGGTATCTTACCAGAAAGGGACGGCTAACTACGTGCCAGCAGCCGCGGTAATACGTAGGTCCCGAGCGTTGTCCGGATTTATTGGGCGTAAAGCGAGCGCAGGCGGTTAGATAAGTCTGAAGTTAAAGGCTGTGGCTTAACCATAGTACGCTTTGGAAACTGTTTAACTTGAGTGCAAGAGGGGAGAGTGGAATTCCATGTGTAGCGGTGAAATGCGTAGATATATGGAGGAACACCGGTGGCGAAAGCGGCTCTCTGGCTTGTAACTGACGCTGAGGCTCGAAAGCGTGGGGAGCAAACAGGATTAGATACCCTGGTAGTCCACGCCGTAAACGATGAGTGCTAGGTGTTAGACCCTTTCCGGGGTTTAGTGCCGTAGCTAACGCATTAAGCACTCCGCCTGGGGAGTACGACCGCAAGGTTGAAACTCAAAGGAATTGACGGGGGCCCGCACAAGCGGTGGAGCATGTGGTTTAATTCGAAGCAACGCGAAGAACCTTACCAGGTCTTGACATCCCTCTGACCGCTCTAGAGATAGAGTTTTCCTTCGGGACAGAGGTGACAGGTGGTGCATGGTTGTCGTCAGCTCGTGTCGTGAGATGTTGGGTTAAGTCCCGCAACGAGCGCAACCCCTATTGTTAGTTGCCATCATTTAGTTGGGCACTCTAGCGAGACTGCCGGTAATAAACCGGAGGAAGGTGGGGATGACGTCAAATCATCATGCCCCTTATGACCTGGGCTACACACGTGCTACAATGGCTGGTACAACGAGTCGCAAGTCGGTGACGGCAAGCTAATCTCTTAAAGCCAGTCTCAGTTCGGATTGTAGGCTGCAACTCGCCTACATGAAGTCGGAATCGCTAGTAATCGCGGATCAGCACGCCGCGGTGAATACGTTCCCGGGCCTTGTACACACCGCCCGTCACACCACGAGAGTTTGTAACACCCGAAGTCGGTGAGGTAACCTTTTTGGAGCCAGCCGCCTAAGGTGGGATAGATGATTGGGGTGAAGTCGTAACAAGGTAGCCGTATCGGAAGGTGCGGCTGGATCACCTCCTTTCTAAGGATAAGGAAAGCACATTGGTCTTGTTTAGTCTTGAGAGGTCTTGTGGGGCCTTAGCTCAGCTGGGAGAGCGCCTGCTTTGCACGCAGGAGGTCAGCGGTTCGATCCCGCTAGGCTCCATTGGTGAGAGATCACCAAGTCATGCACATTGAAAATTGAATATCTATATCAAATAGTAACAAGAAAATAAACCGAAAACGCTGTAGTATTAATAAGAGTTTATGACTGAAAGGTCAGAAAAATAAGGTTAAGTTAATAAGGGCGCACGGTGGATGCCT
>NZ_OX336385.1:900000-1037500 GCF_946902905.1 Streptococcus sp. Marseille-Q6470 | reverse complement strand
TTTAAATTTGTATTTTTAAAATATGGTTTAATATGACGCTCATAATTGTTTCTTTGTGTACTTGTATAGCTTACTTTTCTGCCATTTTTCAAATCATCTTCTTCAAGTAAGTCGAATAACATATCCGTTGTTACTACAAAGTCAAATTGTTTTTCTTTTAATTCTACAACTCTAATATGTTGTTCAAGTTCTAGGGCTTCCTTTTTAGATTTTAATCCTTTACGAATAATACGTATTCTTTTTTGTGTGACTGGGTGGAAACCGTTAGAAACATCAACAGTCCATTTACCACTTTTAGTTTTACGAATAGTCATTCATTATGCTTCTTTCTGGAGTTCAATTCCTAGTAGTTCTTCAGCGACACTGGCTGGAATTGTACCAATCCGTTTGTTATCGTAGATATTAAAACCACGATTCACTAATAGTAATTTGCCAGTATGGATAATCTTTCTTGCAGTTCCTGGAGCAAATCCAAGTTCGATAAGGTCATCTTTTGTTACAGTTTTAATCATGTTATCTCCTTTTCTAATTAGATTAAGTAAGGGGAGGATTAACTCCCCTTGTCTTATACTTATTTTTGTTTTACATCTACTAAATGGATAGCATCCGCCTTGTAATACATCGTTGAACTAATCATAGTGGCTTGTAAATTGTCAAATGTAACTGGTACTTGATCCATTGCTTGGATATAGTCATTATCAACCAAGGCATCTGGATTATCTACTGAGACTTGGGTTGATTTCTTTTTGAATTGTCCATCCTTGATTGTCACATTGTATTTCCAACCAATGATTTTATCGGTATTAAAACGTCTTTCGCTACCATCTCGGTTTTTGATAATTTCTCCGTTTGCATCTGCTCGGACTTCCGTTTCAAACTTTGGAATGACTTCATCCAATTCAAATTTTGTTCCAATGTTATTAAAATTCCAGTCATTTTGTGAAAGCATTTTTGCCATAATTAATTTCTCCTTTTGATATTTTCTTTGATTATAGGGATCAAATCTTCTCTTTTAAAGAGAATTGCCCTTTCTATTAATCCACTTGCTAAATCTGGTGGATATTCCATATTGTTGAGTGCGAGATAGTTAGACTTCTCATACTCATGCAGTAAGTTATTGTCGTATAGAAATTTATACGCTTTTAGAATAGCTCCTGAACCTTTATAGGTAAACCATTCTAATTTTTGTTCCAGTTCTGTTTTTGGTTTTGAAATAATGATAGAGACAGGTTTTGAGTGACCTAAAAACTTTTCCCAAGATCTCAAAGGTTTTGAGAAATGGCTATCACTATAGAATCTCACTTTTTCTTTGAGATATCCCTTGGTAAAGTTGAGAAGATCTATTTCTGAATGCAACCATTCTTGAATGAAGTAGTGAGCTTTTTCTTTCCTAAGTTCTAACTCAGTTCTTATCCAATTTTCTATATACCGCTTGCTGATCCCGAGCTTCTCAGCTCGTTCTAAGCGCTTATCGTAAATTCTAAGTCTTTCATCATCATTGGGTTTTCTTAAATATAAGGTCTGGCCGATTGTTTCATCTCCGTAGGTATTGTAGTAGGTGCTTTTTCCATATATAAAGCGTTTCTTCTGACAGATCTTTAGAAGCTGATTAGGAGTGAAATAGGGAGTTTCATTAAAATCATCTATAGCAATATCAATTCGTCTGATTGAAAAACGATTGTAATTGTAGTAGAGATTGTTTAGAAACTGTCTTTCGGTCAGGCCATTTGGATCTAATACCATATCTCTATAGAATTCGAGTGCCTGTCCTGACATGACAAGCATGTAGGACGACTCTTTCGATCCATAGTAGATACGGATGTTCCCATAATGAAGCTGGCTATCATAGTTATAGTATTTAAGGCTCCCCTTATTCTCAATAAATAGGTCAAAGTCAAGAAATAGGATGTCTTCGATTATTTCTCTTGGCGAAAATTCAGTCTTATCAAACTGAATTTGAATCCAGTCAAATACAGAACGTAAATGTTCATTTTTTGCCATAGATTTTGATTCAACTTTTTGCCTAATTTTGCCACCCTTAAAATCTGCGAAACCCTTGGCAATACTGAATTCTTTCGATGGTACACCTAACTTGCAGAGGGTGGTGTTACTGATGACGTGATTTCTCAAGCTTGTAGCTATAGAGGGTTAGGTGAAATCTGTTTAGCCTTGGAAGATACGGAATTATCCAATAGACATTTCAAACGAGCTATAGAACTTTTCGAAAGTGTTGGAGAGTTTGAAGGGATAAAGGAAATTGAGGAATTGATTAATGAATGATTTGACATTTAGATTTTGCCATTAGTTTGTTTTTGCTTTGAAACTATGTTAGTCTAAGTTGCTAGTATTTTAAAAAGACAAGGTGTTTTATCCTTGTCTTTGTCGTTTTAGTATTGCTTTTGTTTCAATGTCAATAAGGATGAGTAAAAGGCTGGGACAGTAGTCTCAGCCTTTT
Source organism: Streptococcus sp. Marseille-Q6470 (assembly GCF_946902905.1). Classification (NCBI taxonomy): domain Bacteria; kingdom Bacillati; phylum Bacillota; class Bacilli; order Lactobacillales; family Streptococcaceae; genus Streptococcus; species Streptococcus sp. Marseille-Q6470. Next base: position 1,035,045 of record NZ_OX336385.1, on the reverse strand, counting down.
AATTGAAGATAAAATCTTCTTAGAAACTTTCCTTAGGAGAGTACATAACAGAAGGTTAGGGACTCTAAAGCTAAGTTTTGAGTATTTTTTTATTTGACAAATATAAGTAGACGGTGTATACTTTATAAAAAGTAGACAACGTATACTTTGATAAGGGAAGGTGGTCAAATGAAACGGAATACGGAAGAACTGAAAGAAAAGTTAATTTCGGTTGGCATTGAAGAAATCAGAACTAACGGGATTGACCGGATGTCTATGCGTACAATAGCTCAAAAATGTGGGGTGACTCATGGAGCTCCCTATAAGCATTTTGGAAGTAAAGATAGATATATTCAAGTTGTTATGGAACACTTATCAATGTTCTTTTTGAAAAATATGATACTTGGAATTGATACTTCCATAGATGCAAGAACTCAACTAACTCTGATGGGCTGTAACTTTGTATGGTTTGCCCAAGAGGAAACCTATCTATTTGAAGCATTATTTATCAAATTTCCATATAACTATATGGAGTTATCCCAGGAAACTATTTCAGTCAACTCCTCTTTACCAGGATTTGAACATTTTAAGTCGGTAGCGTTAAGACTTAAAGATGAGGAAAATCTTTCTAGTAGTGACGCAGAAATATTGATCAATTTTTGGAGTTTTATTGCTGGTTTGGCTCTATTGGTAAGGAGTCCTGTTGGAGAAAACTTTAAAGAAAATGATGTTCAAAAGACCGTCAGAACGATGCTTGATATTTATATAAAAGGAGATAGCTGATGAATGTTTTAATAATCTATTCACATCCGAATGAAACAAGTTATAATGCGTCAATCCTTCAAACTGTGCAAAAGCATTTAGCACCAGAGCATAGAGTTAAAATAATAGACTTATATAAAGAAAACTTTGATCCGGTTTTACGTTTTGATGAAACGCATAAAAGGAGAAATTTACAGCATAATGAAGACATGAAACCATATAGAGATTTATTGAGTTGGGCGGATCAGTTGATTTTTATTTTCCCTACTTGGTGGAGTGGAATGCCAGCTATTTTAAAAGGTTTTATTGATCGTGTTTTTGTTGCAGGTTTTGCTTATCAGAATGGACCTCGAGGTCCGGTGGGGAAACTAGATGGAAAAGCGTGGATCATTACGACGCATAATACGCCAAAAATTTTTCTTCCTTTTTCTCAAGACTACGCAAAGGTTCTAAAATCTCAAATCTTGAAACCCTGTGGTATTAAACCGGTTAAAATGACACAAGTTACACGAGTGGAGTATATGAGTGATCGTCAACGGAAAGAAGAACTCGAAAAAATCGCACAGATAGCCAAAAGGATATAAAAACGTGCGTTATAAGTCATGACAGAGCATACAGAATATGAGCTGACAGGAAAAGGGAAATCGCTGATGCCGATTTTAAAGGACTTGAATCAATGGGGGAAAGAATGGTTGCATTAAATTTTCTTCTTCTTTTTGTCACTTTCATCTTGCCACTTAGGTTCTCATTTTGACCGCTTATCCCAAAAGGCCGTTTTTTAAACGGCTTTTTTGCTAGACTGATACTGTCAAAAAGGAGAGAGAACATGATATTACCAGCTAAAAACATCAGTAAACGGTATGGAAATCATCTAGTGGTTGATCATATTCACCTACAGTTTGAAAAGGGAACGTTTAATGCGATTCTAGGACCAAATGGGGCAAGGAAATCAACGACTGAGAAATAAGATTATTGACTCACTATTTATGGAAGTAGTTATTTAAGAGAGAAAGATGAGTTACCAAAAAGTTACTAAAATTTAAAAAATGAGTCTATTTTGCAAGATTCAAAAGTTCTAAAACCCTATTAAATCAAGGTTATAAGATTTAAAAAATGGGTTCATAGAACTCAAAATCCAGTGCCCGCGAGGGCGTGCCGGTTCGACCCCGGCCGCCGGTATAGTATTAAAGACAAGGTTTTCGAGCCTTGTTTTTTATTTTTTCTTCTAATTTTTTCTCTCAGAGTTACTTAAAATTACTTATATTTTTTCTATATTTTATTATAAACTTCAATGTTTAATATTACTTTACTATATTTTTACTAAATCTTAATTTATTTCTTTATAAATTTAACTATAATAGGTCTATACCATTTACAAATTACACAGAAAGGTTTATAATGTAATTGACATAATTAATATCAGAAAAATGAATTACGGAGGTTATCATTATGCCTAAATATATTAAAGCGGATCAATTTTTCTATCCTCATGGTGTTCGCCGTGACGGTTTTCTAGAACTAGTTGATGGTAAATTTGGTAAGCATGTGGATCAAGTATCTGAGGGTGCTGAAATTATTGACTATAGTGGTTATAGTATTGCACCTGGTCTTGTGGATACTCATATTCATGGTTTTGGTGGAGTCGATGTTATGGATAATAACATTGAAGGAACGCTTCATACTATGAGTGAAGGGCTTCTTAGTACAGGTGTTACAAGCTTTTTACCAACAACTTTGACATCTTCATATGAGCAGTTATTAGCAGTAACTGAAAATATTGGGGCTCGTTACCAAGAAGCTACCGGTGCTAAGATTCGTGGTATTTATTTTGAAGGTCCTTATTTTACTGAAAAGTATAAGGGAGCTCAAAATCCAGCTTACATGAAGGATCCTCGAATGGATGAGTTTCGTGCTTGGCAGAAGGCTGCTAATGGTCTTCTTAATAAGATTGCGCTTGCTCCAGAACGTGAAGGTGTAGAAGACTTTGTACGTACTATTACTGGAGAAGGTGTTACCGTTGCTCTCGGTCATTCGAATGCAACATTTGATGAAGCTAAAAAAGCTGTTGATGCCGGTGCAAGTGTTTGGGTTCATGCTTATAATGGTATGCGTGGATTAACTCACCGTGAGCTTGGTATGGTTGGTGCTATGTATGAATTGCCACATACTTATGCTGAATTGATTTGCGATGGGCATCACGTTGATCCTAAGGCTTGTGACATCCTACTTAAACAAAAAGGTACTGAAAATATTGCTCTTATCACTGACTGTATGACAGCGGGTGGTTTGCAAGATGGTGACTACATGCTAGGAGAATTCCCAGTTGTGGTTGCAAATGGTACTGCACGTCTCAAATCTACTGGGAACTTGGCAGGTTCTATTCTCAAACTTAAAGACGGTTTGAAAAATGTTGTTGAATGGGGCATTGCAAATCCACATGAAGCAGTTATGATGGCCAGTCTCAACCCAGCAAAATCAGTTCATATTGATGACGTTTGTGGACAAATTCGCGAAGGCTACGATGCTGACTTTATCGTTCTTGATAAGGATTTGGAATTGGTAGCAACTTACCTTGATGGTGAAAAACGTTATCAAGCATAAAAATATATAGCAGTGACTAGTCTTAGTTGCTGCTTTTATTTTGGTAATTTATAGATTGATTTAGTCGATGAAAAATACTCTAAGGTTATTGTTGAAAACGAGCAAATTTCTTTCTTTGTTCTTAAAATTTCGCTATAATAGACGATACAAAGGAAATGAAACTATGTATCGAGTTATAGAAATGTACGGGGATTTTGAACCTTGGTGGTTCATAGAAGGATGGGAAGAAGACGTCATTAGTAGTAAGAAATTTGAAAATTACTATGATGCCTTGAAGTATTATAAATCTTGCTGGTTTGAATTGGAAAAGAAAATTCCACTATATAAAAGTCGAGGAGACTTAATGACCATATTTTGGAATCCGGAGGATAAGCGTTGGTGTGAGGAATGTGATGAATTTCTGCAGCAATATCATTCCTTGGCCTTACTGGAAGATGGTCAAGTTATACCAGATGAAAAATTCAGACCGGGTTATGAAAAACAAACTGGTTTAGAAATCCACCGGACGTGTCGCATCAAAAAAGATGGAACAACTTTTTAATAAAGTTGTTCTTTTTTTGTATTTTCTTCGAATAATTAACTGAGGAGGGAATATGGTACAAGCACTTGCACAAGAATTGATTAGTCTCGCAAAAAAGGATGGAGCTCAGGATATCTATTTTATTCCCAAGGATAAGGTTTATGAGTTGCATATGCGAATAGGTGATGAAAGGCGTTTGATTAATAGCTATGACTTTGAAAAGTTGGGCGCAGTTATTAGTCATTTTAAATTTATTGCGGGGATGAATGTTGGAGAAAAGCGTCGTAGTCAGCTTGGGTCCTGTGATTATCAGCATGATGGCAAGGTTTCTTCACTACGCTTATCGACGGTAGGAGATTATCGTGGTTATGAGAGTTTAGTTATTCGCCTTTTGCACGATGAAGAACAAGAGTTGCGCTTCTGGTTTCAAGACCTTAAGGAACTGGAAAAGGGCTTTAGACAACGCGGCCTTTATCTATTTGCAGGACCTGTAGGAAGTGGTAAAACTACCTTAATGCATGAATTAGCTAAGTCATTGTTTAAGGGACAACAAGTCATGTCCATTGAGGACCCAGTCGAGATTAAGCAAGAAGAGATGCTGCAATTACAACTCAATGAAGCTATTGGACTGAGTTATGAAAACTTGATAAAACTTTCTTTGCGGCACCGCCCAGATCTTTTAATCATTGGGGAAATTCGGGATAGCGAAACAGCCCGTGCTGTTGTAAGAGCGAGCTTAACGGGAGCTACAGTGTTTTCGACCATACATGCAAAGAGTATTCGTGGTGTCTATGAGCGTCTTTTAGAACTCGGTGTCAGTGAAGATGAACTCGCAGTTGTTTTACAAGGTGTTTGCTACCAGAGACTAATCGGGGGAGGAGGAATTATTGATTTTGCAAACCAAAATTATTCAGAACACCAGGCAGAAAAGTGGAATGAGCAAATTGATCAGCTTCTTAAGGATCGACATATCACTGCCCTTCAAGCTGAAACGGAGAGAATTAGCTACCAGTAAACAGAAGAAAATTATTACTCTCTTTAACAATTTGTTTTCGAGCGGTTTTCACTTGGTAGAAATCATTTCCTTTCTTGATAGAAGTCTTTTGTTGGAGAAGGAATATGTTTCGCAGATGCGCCTAGGACTATCGAAAGGAAAATCTTTCTCGGAAATGATGGGGAATTTAGGTTTTTCGAGTGCGATTGTCACTCAACTTTCATTGGCTGAAGTTCATGGAAATCTCCATTTGAGTTTGGGGAAAATTGAAGAATATTTGGATAATCTTGCTAAGGTCAAGAAGAAGTTAATTGAAGTTGCGACCTACCCACTTATTTTGCTAGCTTTTTTACTGTTAATTATGCTAGGATTGCGGAATTATCTATTGCCCCAACTGGATAGTAGTAACATAGCTACTTTAGTGATTAGTAATCTGCCACAGATTTTTCTCGGACTTGCTCTAGCACTAAGTCTTGCATCTTTAACAGGGCTGATTTTCTACAGGAGATCTAAGAAGATACAAGTCTTTTCTTATCTGGCTAGAATCCCTTTTTTAGGTGTGTTTGTTCAGTATTATCTAACTGCTTATTATGCTCGGGAATGGGGAAATATGATTGGACAAGGTTTAGAGTTGGCACAGATTTTCCAGATGATGCAGGAGCAAGGAGATCCTCTTTTTAAGGAAATTGGATACGATTTAGATCAATCTTTGCAAAATGGGCATGAATTTTCTAAGGTTGTTCAGACCTATCCCTTCTTTAGAAAGGAGTTGGGATTAATCATTGAATATGGAGAGGTTAAATCCAAGTTGGGAAGCGAATTGGAAATATATGCGGAAAAAACTTGGGAATCCTTCTTTACCCGAGTCAATCGGACCATGAACCTTGTTCAACCGTTGGTCTTTATTTTTGTAGCCCTGCTAATCGTTTTATTGTATGCAGCTATGTTGCTGCCAATGTATCAAAATATGGAGGTAAATTTTTAGATGAAAAAAATGATGATGAAATTAAAAGAAACGAAGGCAAAAGCTTTTACACTGGTAGAAATGTTGGTGGTGTTGCTTATCATTAGCGTCCTACTCTTGCTGTTTGTGCCAAACTTAACTAAGCAAAAGGATGCAGTCAATGATAAAGGGAAAGCAGCTGTCGTCAAGGTGGTAGAAAGCCAAGCAGAACTCTATAGTCTGGATAAAAATGAAGATGCTAGTCTAAGCAAATTACAGGCAGATGGACGTATCACTGCTGAGCAAGCAAAAGCCTATAAGGAATATCATGCAAAACAAAAGACAAGTCAAACAGTTTCGGATTAGGGCTTTTACTATGCTAGAAAGTTTATTGGTCTTAGGAATAGTCAGCCTGTTAGCCCTGGGTTTGTCAAGTTCAGTTCAATCAACTTTTGCAGCTGTGGAAGAACAGATTTTCTTTATGGAGTTTGAGGAACTTTATCGAGAAACCCAGAAGCGAAGTCTGGCTAGTCAGCAAAAGATGATCTTAATGCTAGAAGAGAGAAGTATTGGGAATGGCTATCAGAAATTAGCCATCCCTAAAGGCATTCAATTGCAGTCTAATCAGTCAATTACCTTTGATAAGGCTGGAGGGAATTCGTCTCTAGCTAGCGTGAGATTTCAAACAAGGAAAGAAGTGGTTCGCTACCAACTATATCTAGGGAATGGAAAGATTAAACGTATTCAAGAAGCAAAAAATTAAGGCGGTTATTCTACTGGAAGCAGTAATTTCACTAGCCATTTTTGCCAGTATAGCAACCCTCTTGCTAGGACAAATTCAAGAAAGTAGAAAAAGAGAAGCAGAGCTTTTAAAACAGGAAGAAGTTTTGCGAGTGGCTCGTATGGCTTTGCAGACTGGACAAAAGCAGTTGACTGTCAATGGCCTTACGGTTCGTGTTGTCTCGAATGAGCGAGGTTTGGAGGTATACCATGGAACGGAGAAATTACTGGCGATTCAAGACAAGTAGGGTCAGAGCTTTTACACTTTTAGAATCCTTAGTTGCCCTTATCGTTATTAGTGGTAGCTTACTCCTCTTTCAAGCTATGAGCCAGCTCTTGGTTTCAGAAGTTCGCTATCAGCAGAAAAGTGAGCAAAAAGAATGGCTTTTATTTGTGGATCAGCTAGAAGCAGAGTTGAATCGAACCCAATTTGAAAAAGTGGAGAATGATAGGCTTTACCTCAAACAGGAAGGTAAACCCATTTCCATGGGTAAATCAAAGTCAAATGATTTCCGGAAAACAGATGCTAGTGGACGTGGTTATCAACCCATGGTCTACGGCCTAAAATCAGCTCGAATTCAAGAAAAAGGGCAGGAACTGCACTTTCACTTTCAGTTTGAAAAGGGACTAGAGAGGGAATTTATCTATCGTGTTGAAAAAGAAAAAAGTTAGAGCAGGAGTTCTCCTATACGCTATCACTATTGCTGGAATTTTTAGTCTTTTGTTGCAGTTTTATCTAAATCGGCAACTAGCACATCATCAGGATTATGCCTTAAATAAAGAAAAACTTCTTGCATTTGCTATGGCTAAGAGAACCTATGAAAAAGCTTCTTCTGAAAATGGAGAGCAGTCATTTAATGTAGGGAAGTCAACTTATCGAAATGACGAAAAATTCTTCACAACGACTATTGACACAGGAAAAAATCAGTTTGAATTTCACTTTTCTCCTTTAAAAAAGACCGGTCAAAAGTCTGAGAAAACAGAAAACAAGACCAAAGAAGGAAATGAGGAGAAAACAGAAGAAGGGGGCAAAAAAGAGACTGCTAGGTCTTCCAAATTAGCACCTTCAAAGAAGGGCACAGAGTAGTTTTGACAAGGTTTTTACCTGAAATCATGCTATAATAGATACATATGGAGGACCAAAAATGGCAAGTGTAAAATTGTATCTAGTGCGTCATGGGAAAACAATGTTTAATACGATTGGGCGTGCTCAAGGCTGGAGTGATACTCCTTTAACAGCTGAAGGTGAGCGAGGTATTCACGAACTGGGAATTGGTTTGCGTGAGTCAGGCTTAAAGTTTGAGCGTGCTTACTCGAGTGACTCAGGACGTACCATCCAGACTATGGGAATTATCCTTGAGGAACTAGGTTTAACAGGGCAAATTCCTTATCGTATGGATAAGCGAATCCGTGAATGGTGCTTTGGTAGTTTTGATGGTGCTTATGATGGGGACCTATTTATGGGCATCATTCCTCGTATCTTTAATGTCGATCATGTGCATCGTTTGTCCTATGCGGAGCTAGCTGAAGGCTTGGTCGAAGTGGATACTGCAGGCTGGGCTGAAGGATGGGAAAAGCTAAGTGGTCGTATCTGGGAAGGTTTTGAAGCCATTGCCAAGGAAATGGAAGCCAATGGTGGAGGAAATGCCCTGGTAGTCAGCCATGGAATGACTATTGGTACCATTGTTTACCTCATTAACGGCATGCATCCACATGGTCTTGATAACGGAAGTGTGACGATTCTTGAGTACGAAGATGGTCAGTTTTCAGTAAAAATTGTTGGGGACTGTAGCTACCGTGAAATTGGACGAGTTAAGCTAGACGAGCAAGATAGTTCAGAACAATAAAATTCAGCACTAAATTTAGAAGAATTTTTAAAGGATTGATAGAATGCTAATGTCGTGTTTGCACAAGCTTCTGAGAGCTGAGTGCTTTGACAATAGCATTCTTTTTTGTTAGAATAGTATCAACATGAAAGCATAAGAAGGGACTGACAGAACTGTCGTCCCCTTTTGTCTATCTTATAAGGGGGAAATATGCTGTTTCAGAAAATAAAAGCCTATAAATGGCAGGCCCTGGCTTCCTTGGTTATGACAGGTCTAATGGTAACGAGTTCACTCTTGCAACCACGTTATTTGCAGGAGGTTTTAGAGGCCCTACTAACAGGTGATAATGAAGCTATTTATACTATCGGTTTTTGGTTAATTCTTGTTGCCTTGATTGGTTTGGTTGCAGGTGGGATCAATGTAGTGTTAGCAGCTTACATTGCTCAAGGAGTTTCGTCTGACTTACGTGAAGATGCCTTTCGTAAGATTCAAACTTTTTCATACGCCAATATTGAGAAGTTTAATGCAGGGAACCTCGTTGTGCGTATGACCAACGATATCAATCAGATTCAAAACGTCGTTATGATGACCTTCCAAATCCTCTTTCGACTACCGATTTTATTTATTGGTTCCTTTATATTAGCCGTTGTCACTCTACCTTCGTTGTGGTGGGTGCTGGTTCTTATGGTCGTTTTGATCGTCGCCATGACAGGTCTTATGATGGGGATGATGGGACCGCGCTTTGCAAAATTCCAGACCTTATTGGAGCGTATCAATGCCATTGCCAAAGAAAATTTACGTGGTGTGCGCGTGGTTAAGTCTTTTGTCCGAGAAAAAGACCAGTTTGCTAAGTTTACGCAGGTATCCGATGAATTACTGGGAGAAAACCTTTATATCGGCTACGCCTTTTCTATCGTTCAACCTGTAATGATGATGATTTCATACGGGGCTGTCTTTCTTTCAATCTGGCTTGTAGCAGGTATGGCAGAGTCAGATCCGTCAGTAGTTGGTTCCATTGCTTCCTTTGTAAACTACCTGAGTCAGATTATCTTTACCATCGTCATGGTTGGATTTTTGGGGAACTCAGTTACTCGTGCCATGATTTCCCTTCGTCGTATTCGTGAAATCCTTGATACAGAACCAGCTATGACTTTCAATGATGTGGAAGATGAAGAATTGGAAGGAAGTCTCAGTTTTGAAAATGTGACCTTTACCTATCCAAATGATGAAGAACCTATCCTAAAAGATGTATCCTTCGATATCGCAGCTGGTGAAATGGTTGGGGTTGTCGGAGCAACTGGTGCAGGGAAATCAACCTTGGCTCAGTTGATTCCACGATTATTTGACCCTCAGCAAGGTTCGATCAAGATTGGTGGAAAGGACATTCGGACAGTTAGTGAAGGGACGCTTCGTAAGACAGTTTCTATCGTCCTACAAAGAGCCATTCTCTTTAGTGGAACCATCGCAGATAATCTCAGACAAGGTAAGGGAGATGCGACAGTTTCAGAAATGGAACGCGCGGCTCGCATCGCCCAGGCCAGTGAATTTATTAGTCGTATGGACTTGGCCTTTGAAAGTCCAGTTGAGGAACGTGGGACTAACTTTTCTGGTGGACAGAAGCAACGAATGTCTATTGCGCGTGGGATTGTCAGCAATCCTAAAATTTTGATTTTTGATGATTCAACCTCTGCCCTTGATGCCAAATCGGAACGTTTGGTTCAAGAAGCCCTCAACAAGGATTTGAAGGGGACAACTACGATTATCATCGCGCAAAAGATTAGCTCTGTTGTACATGCTGATAAAATCTTAGTGCTTGACCAAGGGCGTTTGATTGGTCAAGGCAAACACGCTGACTTGGTTGCAACAAACGCAGTTTATCGTGAAATTTACGAGACGCAAAAAGGAAAGGAGGAGTAGGATGAAGACATTTGAATTCTTTTGGAACTATTTTAAAGTTTATAAGATATCCTTTGTCGTTGTTATTGCTATGATTATCATTGCAACGGTAGCCCAAGCCCTCTTTCCAGTATTTGCAGGTCAAACAGTCACAGAACTGGCTAATTTGGTTATAGCTTATCAAAATGGAAATCCTGATATGGTTTGGCAAAGTCTATTGGGACTCCTAATCAATCTTGCCTATGTTTTGATTGTGCTCGTGGTGTCGAGTCTTATCTATATGGTTTTGATGAGCCGTATTATTGCCGAATCGACAAATGAGATGCGTAAGGGACTTTTTGGCAAGCTTTCTCGCTTGACTGTTTCCTTCTTTGACCGCCATCAAGATGGAGATATCCTGTCACGTTTCACCAGTGATTTGGATAATATCCTACAGGCTTTCAACGAAAGTCTGGTGTCTGTCATGACCAATATTGCCCTTTATATTGGTTTGTTGATTGTCATGTTCGCAAAAAATGTGACCTTGGCTTTGATTACGATTGCTAGCACTCCAATAGCTGTCATCATGTTGATTGTCATTTTGAAATTGGCAAGAAAATACACTAACCTCCAACAAAAGGAAGTTGGGAAGCTCAATGCTTATATGGATGAGAGTATTTCGGGTCAGAAAGCCGTTATTGTTCAAGGTATTCAAGATGATGTGATTGCAGGTTTTGTTGAGCAAAATGAACGGGTTCGAAAGGCCACTTTCAAGGGCAGAATGTTTTCAGGAATTCTCTTTCCTGTCATGAACGGAATGAGCTTGGTCAATACAGCAGTAGTTATTTTTATCGGTTCAGCTGTTTTACTGAATGATAAGAACATCGAGACAGCAACTGCTCTGGGTTTGATTGTCATGTTTACCCAGTTTTCTCAGCAATATTACCAACCCATTATCCAATTAGCGGCGAGCTGGGGAAGTTTGCAACTGGCCTTTACAGGTGCAGAACGTATCCAAGAAATGTTTGATGCAGAAGAAGAAATTCGTCCTCAAGATGCTCCAGTCTTTAACGAATTAAAAGAAGGTGTGGAGATTCGTAACGTGGACTTCTCCTACCTGCCAGGAAAACCCATTTTGAAAGATGTTAGCATTTCAGCTCCAAAAGGAAAAATGATTGCGGTAGTTGGTCCGACAGGTTCAGGGAAAACAACTATCATGAACTTGATCAATCGTTTTTATGATGTGGATGCAGGAAGTATCAGCTTTGATGGCAGAGATATCCGCGAGTTTGATTTAGACAGTTTGCGAAGTAAGGTGGGAATTGTCTTGCAGGATTCAGTTTTATTTAGCGGAACTATTCGTGACAATATTCGATTCGGTGTACCGGATGCTAGTCAGGAGATGGTAGAAGCAGCTGCTAAGGCTACGCATATCCATGAATATATCGAAAGTCTACCAGATAAGTACGATACTCTGATTAATGATGATCAGAGCGTATTCTCAACAGGTCAGAAGCAGTTGATTTCCATTGCTCGTACCTTGATGACAGATCCACAGGTCTTAATTTTGGATGAGGCAACATCAAACGTGGATACTGTAACAGAGAGCAAGATTCAAAATGCCATGGAGGCAATTGTAGCAGGAAGAACTAGTTTTGTAATTGCTCACCGCTTGAAAACCATTCTCAATGCCGATCAGATTATTGTCCTTAAGGATGGTGAGGTTATTGAACAAGGAAATCACCAGGAATTACTCAAGCTTGGAGGCTTTTACTCCGAACTGTACCATAATCAATTTGTCTTTGAATAATACTCTTCGAACATCTCTTCAAACCACGTCAGCGTCCCCTTGCCGTATATGTGTTACTGACTTCGTCAGTTCTATCCACAACCTCAAAACTGTGTTTTGAGCAACCTGCGGCTAGCTTCCTAGTTTGCTCTTTGATTTTCATTGAGTATAAGCAAAAAAGTTGTCCTAAATTTGGGCAACTTATTCTGATAAAAAAATTTTATCACGGACTTAAAAAATACATATTAGACAGGAGTGGGCAAGGATGGTAAGATAAGATTATCAATAGAAAAGGAAAGAAAATCAGTAATGGCAAGAACGGTTGTTGGAGTTGCAGCAAATCTATGTCCTGTGGACGCAGAAGGAAAAAATATTCATTCATCTGTCTCTTGTAAATTTGCTGAAAGTATTCGTCAGGTTGGTGGACTTCCTTTGGTCATCCCAGTTGGTGATGAGTCAGTTGTGCATGACTATGTAGAAATGATTGACAAACTTATCTTGACTGGAGGGCAAAATGTCCATCCTCAGTTTTATGGTGAGGAAAAAACAATTGATAGCGACGACTATAACCTAACTCGCGACGAGTTTGAGCTAGCTCTTCTACAAGAAGCCTTGCGTCAGAATAAACCAATTTTAGCCATTTGCCGTGGCGTTCAGCTTGTCAACGTTGCCTTTGGTGGGACACTCAATCAGGATATTGAAGGTCATTGGCAAGGTCTACCTTTTGGGACTTCACATTCTATTGAGACAGTGGATGGCAGTGTAGTGTCTAAATTATTTGGTAAAGAAAGTCAGGTTAATTCAGTGCATCGTCAGAGCATTAAAGATCTGGCACCCAACTTCCGTGTGACGGCTGTGGATCCACGTGATCAAACTGTTGAAGCAATTGAATCCATTGATGAACACCGTATTATTGGTCTCCAGTGGCATCCAGAATTTTTGGTCAATGAAGAAGATGGCAACTTAGAATTATTTGAGTATTTATTGAATGAATTATAACGACTAGAACCCTAGTCGTTTTTTTATTCATTATTTACGAATCTTTATAGAATTGTGTTTTTACGCAAACGTTTGAATTGTGATAAAAATCGGAAATTTTCAGTATAAAAACTTGAAAAAATTGTTAGTAAGCGTTATGATAGAAAAGAAGAAATTTTGGAGGAATACTATGTCACATATTAAATTTGATTATTCAAAGGTATTAGACAAATTTGTTGCCCCGCATGAAGTGGAATACATGCAAGCACAAGTAACAGCAGCAGACGAATTAATCCGTAAAGGAACTGGTGCTGGGAGCGACTTCTTGGGTTGGTTGGACCTTCCTGAAAACTACGACCGCGAAGAATTTGACCGCATCTTGAAAGCTGCTGAGCAAATCAAATCAGACAGCGATGTTTTGGTTGTTATCGGTATCGGTGGATCTTACCTTGGTGCTAAAGCAGCAATTGACTTCTTGAACCACCACTTTGCAAACTTGCAAACAAAAGAAGAACGTAAAGCACCACAAATCCTTTATGCTGGGAACTCTATCTCATCTACTTACCTTGCTGACTTGGTAGAGTATGTTTCAGATAAAGATTTCTCAGTAAACGTGATTTCTAAATCAGGTACAACAACTGAACCAGCCATCGCTTTCCGTGTCTTCAAAGAACTTTTGGTTAAAAAATACGGTCAAGAAGAAGCTAACAAACGTATCTATGCAACAACTGACCGCCAAAAAGGTGCTGTTAAGGTTGAAGCAGATGCTAACGGTTGGGAAACTTTTGTAGTTCCGGATGATATCGGTGGACGCTTCTCAGTATTGACAGCAGTTGGATTGCTTCCAATCGCTGCGTCAGGTGCAGACATCAAAGCCCTTATGGAAGGTGCTAACGCAGCTCGTAAAGACTATACTTCAGATAAAATTTCTGAAAACGAAGCTTACCAATATGCAGCTGTTCGTAATATCCTTTACCGTAAAGGTTATGCAACTGAAATCTTGGTAAACTACGAGCCATCCCTTCAATACTTCTCAGAATGGTGGAAACAATTGGCTGGTGAGTCAGAAGGGAAAGACCAAAAAGGGATTTACCCAACTTCAGCTAACTTCTCAACAGACTTGCACTCATTGGGTCAATTTATCCAAGAAGGAACTCGTATCATGTTTGAAACAGTTGTCCGTGTTGACAAACCTCGTAAGAACGTGATTATCCCTACTTTGGAAGAAGACCTTGACGGACTTGGCTACCTTCAAGGAAAAGACGTTGACTTTGTAAACAAAAAAGCAACTGACGGTGTTCTTCTTGCCCACACAGATGGTGATGTGCCAAACATGTACGTGACTCTTCCTGAGCAAGATGCCTTCACTCTTGGTTACACTATCTACTTCTTCGAATTGGCCATCGCCCTTTCAGGTTACTTGAACGCTATCAACCCGTTTGACCAACCAGGTGTTGAAGCATACAAACGAAATATGTTTGCCCTTCTTGGTAAACCAGGATTTGAAGAATTGAGCAAAGAACTTAATGCTCGTCTATAATTGACTAAAAAGAGTGGTAAATCCACTCTTTTTGCTATTTCTTGAAAAGAGAAATTGGACTCTGGCAAGACTTGTGATATAATATAGAGAGCAAAAAGGCAGACGCCTAGAGACTTTATAGGAGAAGATATGTCAAAAGATATTCGTGTGCGTTATGCACCAAGTCCAACAGGACTATTACACATCGGTAATGCCCGTACAGCATTGTTTAACTATTTGTATGCACGCCACCATGGTGGAACTTTTATCATCCGTATCGAAGATACGGACCGCAAACGTCATGTCGAAGATGGAGAACGTTCACAGCTTGAAAACCTTCGTTGGTTAGGCATGGACTGGGATGAAAGTCCAGAGACTCATGAAAACTACCGCCAGTCTGAGCGTTTGGAACTCTATCAAAAATATATCGACCAACTCTTGGCTGAAGGGAAAGCCTACAAATCTTACGTTACAGAAGAAGAGTTAGCAGCTGAACGTGAACGCCAAGAAGCCGCTGGTGAAACACCTCGTTACATTAACGAATACCTTGGTATGAGCCAAGAAGAAAAAACAGCTTACGTTGCAGAACGTGAAGCTGCAGGGATTATCCCGACTGTTCGTTTGGCTGTCAATGAGTCTGGTATTTACAAGTGGCATGACATGGTCAAAGGCGATATCGAGTTTGAAGGTGGCAATATCGGTGGGGACTGGGTTATCCAAAAGAAAGATGGTTACCCAACTTACAACTTTGCCGTTGTGATTGATGACCACGATATGCAAATCTCTCATGTCATTCGTGGAGATGACCACATTGCCAATACACCAAAACAACTCATGGTTTATGAAGCACTTGGATGGGAAGCACCTGAGTTTGGTCACATGACACTTATCATCAACTCTGAAACTGGTAAGAAGTTGTCTAAACGGGACACCAACACCCTTCAATTTATCGAAGATTACCGCAAGAAAGGTTACCTTCCAGAAGCAGTCTTTAACTTTATCGCCCTTCTTGGATGGAATCCTGGTGGGGAAGATGAAATCTTCTCTCGTCAAGAACTCATCAAGCTCTTTGATGAAAACCGTCTCAGCAAGTCTCCAGCAGCCTTCGACCAGAAGAAAATGGACTGGATGAGTAATGAGTACATTAAGAATGCGGATCTTGAGACTATCTTTGAAATGGCCAAACCATTCCTCGAAGAAGCAGGACGTTTGACAGACAAGGCTGAGAAATTGGTGGAGCTCTACAAACCACAAATGAAGTCAGTGGACGAAATTGTTCCATTGACAGACCTTTTCTTCTCAGACTTCCCAGAATTGACAGAAGCTGAACGAGAAGTCATGGCTGGTGAAACAGTGCCGACTGTACTTGAAGCCTTTAAAGCCAAACTTGAAGCTATGTCAGATGATGAGTTTGTGGTAGAAAATATCTTCCCACAAATCAAAGCAGTCCAAAAGGAAACTGGTATCAAAGGGAAAAATCTCTTCATGCCAATCCGTATCGCCGTTTCAGGTGAAATGCATGGTCCTGAATTGCCAGATACCATCTACTTGCTTGGACGTGAAAAATCCATCCAACACATTGAGAAAATGTTGGCAGAAATTGCTAAATAGCATACAAAAAGAGCTCAAATATTGAGTTCTTTTTGTATGTATACTTGTTTGAAAATGCAAAGATTTTAGTGTATAATATGAGGTGACAGGGCAAGGGAAATAAGGTAATGCGATGGTACATTCTTTACAATGAGACTCGTATTAGCCCAGACATTACATCTAATGTTGGTGAGTCTACTTATTTTTTCTTTGCGTTTTGCTGGATGAGAGGATAGGCTCTTCCGTCCATGCAGTTACCATCCATTATAAGAACTTTGTTTTCGATCATGAGAGTTACTCTAGAAAGATTTTGGTCGAATTTGGTCAACTTATAGGGTGTTTTTCTACTCTTTCTTCTCCAAATACAGAAAGAAATCGACCTTGCTCTGTTACCTTGCATTAAGCAAGGTTTTTTTGTGGAATAGTACTGAGAAATTTACGATTTCGTTTTGGAGTGGTATAATATTAACTATCCTGATGAATAGAGGAACTCAAATGAAAGAATTTAATAAATCAATAAAATTAGAGCATGTGGCTTATGATATTCGTGGTCCAGTTTTGGAAGAAGCCATGCGTATGCGTGCAAATGGAGAAAAAATTCTCCGTTTGAATACAGGAAACCCAGCTGAGTTTGGCTTTACAGCTCCAGATGAGGTTATCCACGACTTGATTATGAATGCCCGTGATAGTGAAGGCTATTCAGATTCAAAAGGTATCTTTTCAGCTCGTAAGGCCATCATGCAGTATTGCCAACTAAAGAAATTCCCCAATGTGGATATTGATGATATCTACCTTGGAAATGGGGTTAGTGAGCTAATCGTTATGTCTATGCAAGGTCTCTTGGACAATGGCGATGAGGTCTTGGTTCCTATGCCTGATTATCCACTTTGGACTGCTGCTGTCAGCTTGGCTGGGGGAAATGCCGTTCACTACATCTGTGATGAAGAAGCGGAATGGTATCCAGACCTAGATGACATTAAGTCTAAGATTAGTTCAAATACCAAGGCTATCGTTTTAATCAATCCAAATAACCCAACGGGGGCTCTCTATCCTAAAGAACTCTTACTAGATATCATCGAGATTGCCCGTCAAAATGACTTGATTATCTTTGCGGATGAAATTTACGACCGTATGGTTATGGATGGCAATGTCCACACACCAGTCGCAAGTTTGGCTCCAGACCTTTTCTGTGTCAGCATGAATGGTCTGTCTAAATCTCACCGTATCGCTGGTTTCCGTGTTGGTTGGATGGTCTTGTCTGGACCTAAACATCATGTAAAGGGCTACATTGAAGGTCTCAACATGCTTTCAAACATGCGTCTCTGTTCGAACGTCCTTGCTCAGCAGGTAGTTCAAACGTCACTAGGTGGTCACCAGTCAGTGGATGAGTTGCTTCTTCCTGGTGGTCGTATCTATGAACAAAGAAACTTTATTTATAATGCCATTCAAGATATCCCTGGTTTATCAGCTGTTAAGCCAAAAGCAGGTCTTTATATCTTCCCTAAAATCGACCGCAATATGTACCGTATCGATGACGATGAACAATTTGTCCTTAATTTCTTGAAACAAGAAAAAGTGCTTTTGGTACATGGACGTGGCTTCAACTGGAAAGAACCAGATCACTTCCGTATCGTTTATCTACCACGTGTTGATGAGTTAGCCCAAATACAGGAAAAGATGACTCGCTTCTTGAAGCAGTATCGTAGATAAGGCTTTCATAGCAAAAAAGCTGGAAACATTTGTCAGAGCTATTGACAAATAAGTAAGAATCAGATAGAATAGTAAAGTATGTTTAGTAACTGATCACTTTATAGCCGGCTAAACGAATACAAAATCTATGAGGAGGTATTCATCGTGAAACGTACTTATCAACCAAGTAAACTTCGTCGTGCGCGCAAACACGGATTCCGTAACCGTATGTCAACTAAAAACGGTCGTCGCGTATTGGCAGCTCGTCGTCGTAAAGGACGCAAAGTTTTGGCTGCATAATCCAAACAAATGAAACAAAGAAGTCAGTAGGAACTCGAGCCTACTGATTTTTCTTTTATCTAAAAGATAGAATTTTCTAAAGTTATTGATTGAGAATAAACATTTTAGAAGACGTCTTGAAAAAATCACATATAGAAAAAGCTCAAGATCAGAGGTTAAGTTTTCTGGTTTTGAGCTTTTCTTTATTCTTTCAAATGATAAGAGTAGCTAGCAACGACGACATCTTCGTGCCATCTGAGAGCGTATTTCAATTTGAGGCTCATTTGATTGTGTAGGATATTTTGCCAAGGTTTATTAGGGATAAACTGGGGAACTAGAACTGTAACCGTGTAGTTCTTTTTCTTGGCTTCTTGAGAGATTTTTCGAACATATCGAACTGTAGGAGTGATGATATCGCGATAGCTAGTATTAATGTTTTTTAGAGTGATATTTGGGAAGTAGTCGGCGAATTCTTGAAGGATTTCTTGGTCTTTTTCCTCCGTTTCCTTGGTGGAAATATGCATAGCCAAAACCTCATCTCCTATGCTTTGAGCGTAATTAATCGCTCCAACGCTGACTCGAGTCACATTTCCCACTAAGACAAGGACGACATTGCCATCGTAGGTTTTCTTTTGAATTCCTTCATAAAGTCGAAGTTGTTTCGCCACCTTTTGGTAATGACTGTGGATGGACAAGAAGAGGAAAGTTAGGACCAAGATGATTGGGAAGAATGGCCAGATATCTCCAAGTCTGAAGAAGAGTAGGATAAGAACGATAGCGTAACAAATGATAGCGCCGAGGATGTTAGCAAAGGCAGATTTTAAGAAATGAGAGCCTTTTTCTTTTTTCCAGTGGCGAATCATCCCTGTTTGAGAAAGTGCAAAAGGAACGAAAACTCCGATAGTATAGAGAGGAATCAAGCGTTCTGTATTTCCGTTAAAAATGAGCAGAAGAATCATAGCGCCAAAGGCCAAGGTTAGGATACCGTTTGAGTAGCCTAGACGATCTCCTTTTTCCATAAAAAGATGGGGCATGTACTTGTTTTTAGCCATATTGTAAGCCAACATTGGAAAGGCAGAAAAACCAGTATTTGCAGCAACGGCTAGGATTAGGGCAGTTGAGAATTGGAAGAGATAATAAACAATCTGACCAAGAGCAGAATCCCCTAAAATTCCTTTAGCCATTTGTGAAAGGATTGTTTCTCCGTGTTGAGGTGTAATCCCCATCCAGTAGTTTAGGAAGGTAATTCCTGCAAATAGAAATCCAAGAATCAGAGACATGATGGTCAATGTTTGAGCCGCATTCTTTTCTTTTGGGGTCTTGAAAAATGGAACAGCATTTGAGATAGCTTCAACTCCAGTTAGTGAAGCCGAACCGCTTGTGAAGGCCCTTAAAATTAGGACGATTGAGAGACTTGGGACAGTTTGACCAATTGCAGAAGTTGCATGATAGCTTAGAGAACCTGTCAATAGTTGGAAGATACCAAACAATAAGAGGAAGACCGTGCTAAAGATAAAGAGATAGACAGGGATCATCAGAGAACTAGCAGATTCCCTCAAGCCTCTCAGATTCAAAAGCATGAGCAAACATACTAGAAAAATGGAGATGTGGAGGTTGTAGGGATGGAGAGCAGGAAGTGCGGCTGTGATCGCATCAGCACCTGCAGCCACGGATACAGCTACTGTCAGCATGTAGTCAACAAGTAGACTTCCCCCAGCAATCAAACCTAACTCAGGGGAGAGGTTTTCTCGAGTAACCATATAGGCACCTCCACCTTGAGGGTAGGCATGGATGATTTGTCGGTAAGAAATGGTTAGACTAGCAAGTAGCAAGAGGACAAAAATGCCGATAGGGAGACTCCACCAAATAGCAAGCGGAGATAGGCTAGCCAAGACAAGGACGACCTGCTCAGGTCCATAGGCGATAGATGAAAGGGCATCGCTTGAGAGCATTGCAAGTGCCTGTGTTTTTCCAAGAAGTCCTCCTTCACCCTCAGTTAAGGATTTTAGAGGACGACCGATAAAGGTATATTTAAGTTTTGTAAACATTTTCTTTCCTTTTTTGAAATTTTCAACAAGAGCTATTATACTGCTATGAAAAAATACCGTCAAGGGAAAATCATTGATTTCAAAATATTTTTTTCCTATAAGGATGCGACTAGTTTTTTGGTATAATAGAAAGTAGAAAAAACGAGGAAATATAAATGATTTTTGATACACATACCCACTTGAATGTGGAAGAATTTTCAGGAAGAGAAGCAGAAGAAATAGCCTTAGCAGCTGAGATGGGTGTGTCTCGGATGAATATCGTTGGTTTTGACAAGCCGACGATTGAGCGTGCCTTAGAGTTGGTGGAAGAATATGACCAACTCTATGCGACTATTGGATGGCATCCTACAGAAGCAGGGACTTATACAGAAGACGTTGAGAAATACCTATTGGAGAAGCTAAAACATCCTAAAGTGGTAGCCTTGGGTGAAATTGGTTTGGACTATCACTGGATGACAGCCCCTAAAGAAGTGCAGGAGCAAGTTTTCCGTCGTCAGATTCAGCTATCTAAGAAACTGGGCTTACCTTTTGTGGTTCACACACGTGATGCGCTAGAAGATACTTATGAGATTATCAAGAGCCAAGGAGTCGGTCCCCGTGGCGGCATCATGCACTCTTTCTCAGGTTCTCTGGAGTGGGCTGAAAAGTTTGTGGAGCTAGGTATGACTATTTCCTTTTCTGGGGTGGTGACTTTCAAAAAGGCAACAGACATTCAGGAAGCAGCTAGAGAGTTACCTTTGGACAAGATTTTGGTAGAAACGGATGCCCCTTACCTGGCTCCTGTTCCTAAACGTGGCCGTGAAAACAAGACAGCTTACACGTGCTATGTAGTGGACTTTATTGCAGGCTTACGTGGTCTGACGACAGAAGAAATAGCTGCTGCGACAAGTGCAAATGCAGAACGAATCTTTGGATTGGAACGTAAATCATGAAAGAGAAAATTTCCCAAGTCATCGTAGTCGAAGGGCGTGATGATACGGCAAATCTTAAACGTTATTTTGATGTGGAGACCTATGAAACACGAGGTTCCGCAATAAATGACCAGGATATAGAACGCATCCAACGTCTACACCAACGTCATGGGGTGATTGTCTTTACAGATCCTGATTATAATGGGGAGCGAATCCGTCGTATGATTATGACGACCATTCCGACAGTGCAACACGCCTTTCTCAAACGAGACGAGGCAGTGCCTAAGTCTAAGACCAAGGGACGTTCTCTAGGAATCGAACATGCCAGCTACGAGGACCTGAAAACAGCACTGGCTCAAGTAACAGAGCAATTTGAAGTAGAAAGTGACTTTGATATTAGCCGTAGTGACTTGATTCGATTGGGATTTTTGGCTGGGGCAGATAGTCGAAAACGCAGAGAATATCTAGGAGAAAGCCTTCGTATTGGTTATTCAAATGGGAAGCAACTTCTCAAGCGTTTGGAATTATTTGGCATCCGTTTAGCTGAAGTTGAAGATGCTATGAAATCATATGAGAATTGAGAAACTCCCCCAAAATGTGGAGGGAATGTGATACAATAGAAGTAATCATATACGGTTTAATCAGGCTTGGTAGCAAGCATTAGAAAAGTGACTCCATAGGATTTGTGCTGAGTGGAGATAATGAGGAAAAGTTATGGGAATCTTTGATTTTTTAAAAAAGACAGAAGCAACAAAAACAACTGAAACAACTGAATCCAATAAGAAAGCAGAAGAGGCGGAAGGCAATGTTTGCGTGGGTGTTCTAGATTTGTTACCGATGAAGGAAACGAATCAATTATTGATTGTTGGGAGTCTAGAAGGTAGTATCAAGGTTGGAGATCAGTTGCAATTTTGCAATCCCGACCAAGGAATGGAAAGTCTTGGTACTGTAGAGGTTAAAAAACTCAGCAGTCAAAACAAAGATGCAGATAGTCTAACTGATGAAGTTCTTGCCCATCTAGTGGTTGATATGATTCCTTCTTTGGATAAACTGAAAAAAGGAAGTGTGCTCTTTAGTTCAGGTATTGAGGAAGAGCAAAAATTATCTAGCTATTCAGATGCTCTTTATCGTGCTTTTGTAGCCATTCAAGAAGGTCAATTGACTAATGAAGACTATTTGGCATCTAGTCTTGATGATAGCGTAGAGATTTTACGCCTCTTTTTATGGAAATGCCGTCAAAATCAGGAAACTGAAAGTGAAGAAAGCTATCAAGCTAACACCCGCAAGTTGGAGCGTCTAGCAGAAATTGTCAAGGATAAGTTGTTAGCAGCAGATTCTGTTTATGCAGTTTATTCAGAAAAAACAGGTGAACCCTATCTTTTCTCAACGACCTATGACAGGGGAGAAGAGGGATACCTATGTACTGATCCCATGATCATGCTTTTGACACCATCTTGGTATCGCCAATTTAAGGAAACCATTGATAGTCGACCAAACTCAGTCGTAAAACTGATTGAAAATACGGAAGATAAAAAAGGGATTGAAAATTTCCTTGGGACAGCCTTTTACTTAAATGGTGCCTTGGGAGCAATCTTTAATTCCAAGGAAGTCAGCATCAGTGCCTCTGCCTTAGTTCAAAAACCAGATTTTTCTGATTTGCCTGAAATACAAGTTCCTGTAATGAACCCTGACCTAGTAAGATGGATGCTCTTGATGGGGCAGATGGACCAACCGACTACAGAAGAGCAAGAACTAGTTTATGGACTTTACTACAAGTTCTTCTCTATGGCTATGCCTAAAGCAAAATTCTTGCTTCCATTAGATGCAACATCAGGATTCCCAGAGGATAATTCAGAAGTAAGCTCCTTTGTCTTGGAAAAAGATTCTAGTTTCAACATTCCAGTTAAAGAAGGAAAAGATGGCAGAAATTCTGTGCCGGTATTTACCGATTGGAAACGTCTGAGAATGGTTTTCGATGAAAAATGGAATGGCATGATTGAAGAAGCGGGAGGCATGATTGAAGTTTTTGATTATGCCATAAACCCAACGGAATACTATGAAGCGGGTGCCTATGTTAGCCTAACAGCTTTTAGAGACATGCAAAAACTTAGTGAGGAACAAGAAGGAAGAGCTCAAGATTAGAAAGTTCTTGTACATTGGGGAACTATACAGTTTTATCCACACTTACTTGAACCAGTAACCTTTTTCAAAGATTGTGAAAGGAAACGATATGGCAAATAGAAGTTATATTTACTTAAAAAACGGAGATGAAGCCCGTATTCTAACAGAGGGAATTTACACAATACCTTATTTTTGGCAATTGTTTTGGGATGAAGAAGATTTAAAAGCTCCTATTGCTCTCTGGGAAACAGCAGAAAAACTCGAAGAAGATGAAGAGCAAGCAGAAAAGTTTTACCAAGAGCAGAATGTAGATATCTTGATTCCTATTGAAAAATTCCAGCAAAACGCCCTCCAAAATCGGTCTTTTTTAGAAGAGAATGTCCCACAAGCCTTGAAACTATATGATGCCTTTGTTCGTTATATTCTTGCAAACGTAAAAGATGGTGATGTGTTAGGATTTGATCTTTTGGATGTAGTTTTTATGGACCAAGTCTCTGTAGTCGCTGATAAACTGTTAAAAAATATCCGAGCTATTCGGGAAAATCAACCCAAAGATTTAGATTTTTCTCTAACGGATGAGAACTTAATAGGCCTTGCTATGGGCTTTCCTGATTATTATGCTTCAGAATTATTGCCAGAAGACAATATTCTAGATTCGGTTGCATATCAGGATGAATTGAAGAAAATGAACCCCCAAGAAGATAAAAAACAGCTTGATATGACTGGAGCCGATACAAAAGCGAACAAACATCGTGTTCTATTTGTATTTTGGATTTTGTTGGCAGGAATTATGTGGTTTCTATATATTATTTTTAGCTAATAATTAGAAAAGAGAATAAATGAGAATTGCAGATTATAGCGTGACCAAGGCAGTACTGGAGCGTCACGGTTTTACCTTTAAAAAATCCTTCGGGCAAAATTTCTTGACCGATACCAATATCCTTCAAAAAATTGTGGATACGGCTGAAGTTGATGACCAGGTCAATGTCATTGAAATCGGGCCAGGGATTGGTGCTTTGACGGAATTTTTGGCTGAGCGTGCAGCTCAAGTCATGGCCTTTGAGATTGATCACCGTTTGGTGCCAATCCTAGCAGATACCCTGCGTGATTTTGACAATGTGACCGTAGTCAACGAGGATATTCTAAAGGTTGACTTGGCGCAGCATATCCAAAATTTTAAAAATCCTGACTTACCAATTAAGGTAGTGGCAAACTTGCCTTACTATATCACGACACCTATTCTCATGCACTTGATTGAAAGTGGCATTCCGTTCAGTGAGTTTGTCGTCATGATGCAAAAAGAAGTGGCAGATCGTATCTCTGCTAAGCCAAATACCAAGGCTTACGGTAGCTTGTCCATTGCAGTTCAGTATTATATGACTGCCAAGGTTGCCTTTATCGTACCTCGTACAGTATTTGTGCCAGCGCCAAACGTAGATTCAGCTATCTTAAAAATGGTACGCCGTCCAGAACCAGCTGTAGCAGTAAAAGATGAGAACTTCTTCTTTAAAGTCTCCAAGGCTAGTTTTACTCATCGTCGTAAAACCTTGTGGAACAACTTGACAGGTTACTTTGGCAAGACTGATGAAATCAAGGACAAATTGACCAAGGCTTTGGACCAGGCAGGCTTGTCACCAAGTGTACGTGGAGAAGCACTTAGCTTAGAAGAATTTGCCAGTCTAGCAAACGCACTTAAAGGACAAGGACTCTAAGATGCAGGGACAAATCATTAAAGCCTTGGCGGGCTTCTACTATGTGGAGAGTGATGGCAAGGTTTATCAAACACGCGCGCGTGGGAATTTTCGTAAAAAAGGCCACACACCCTATGTTGGGGATTGGGTAGATTTTTCTGCGGAGGAAAATTCCGAAGGTTATATTCTCAAGATTCACGAACGAAAAAATAGTCTGGTTCGTCCACCCATTGTCAATATTGATCAAGCTGTGGTGATCATGTCGGTCAAAGAGCCTGACTTTAATAGCAACTTGCTGGATCGTTTCTTGGTTCTTTTAGAGCACAAGGGCATTCATCCCATCGTCTATATTTCCAAAATGGACTTACTGAAAGATGGGAGAGAACTGGATTTCTACGAGAAAACCTATCGTGCTATTGGTTACGATTTTGTGACGAGTAAAGAAGAACTTTTACCCTTGTTGACAGATAAGGTTACGGTCTTTATGGGGCAGACGGGTGTTGGAAAGTCAACTTTGCTCAATAAAATCGCACCTGATCTCAATTTAGAAACGGGAGAAATCTCAGACAGTCTGGGTCGTGGTCGTCACACTACTCGAGCGGTTAGTTTTTACAATCTCAATGGTGGGAAAATCGCAGACACACCAGGTTTTTCATCGCTGGATTACGAAGTAACAACAGCAGAAGATCTGAATCAGGCTTTTCCAGAGATTGCTAGTGTCAGTCGTGATTGTAAATTCCGCACTTGTACCCATACCCATGAGCCATCTTGCGCTGTAAAACCAGCAGTAGAAGAGGGCATCATTGCTACCTTCCGTTTTGACAACTACCTGCAATTCCTCAGTGAGATTGAAAAACGTAGAGAAACCTATAAAAAAGTCAGCAAAAAAATTCCAAAATAAGGAGAAACCTATGTCTCAATACAAGATTGCTCCGTCAATTCTGGCAGCAGATTATGCCAACTTTGAACGTGAAATTAAACGCCTAGAAGCAACTGGGGCAGAATACGCCCATATCGATATCATGGATGGTCACTTTGTACCTCAGATCAGCTTTGGTGCAGGTGTAGTCGAAAGTCTTCGTCCTCATAGCAAGATGGTCTTTGATTGCCATTTGATGGTATCAAATCCCGAACATCATTTAGAAGACTTTGCGCGTGCAGGAGCTGACATCATCAGCATCCATGTTGAAGCGACACCTCACATCCATGGAGCTCTTCAAAAGATTCGTTCTCTTGGTGTCAAACCTTCGGTCGTCATCAATCCTGGTACACCAGTTGAAGCGATTAAGCATGTCCTTCATCTAGTCGATCAAGTTTTGGTCATGACGGTGAATCCTGGTTTTGGTGGGCAAGCCTTTCTACCTGAGACCATGGATAAGATACGTGAGCTAGTAGCCCTTCGTGAAGAAAAAGGATTGAACTTTGAGATTGAAGTGGATGGCGGGATTGATGATCAAACTATTGCTCAAGCCAAAGAAGCTGGTGCTACAGTCTTTGTAGCAGGGTCTTATGTCTTTAAGGGAGATGTCAATGAACGAGTGCAAGCACTCCGAAAACAACTGGACTAAAGTAGCGGTTTTTGCTGGTGGAGACCGAGGACATTATCGGACAGATTTTGATTGTTTTGTCGGTGTGGACCGTGGCTCACTCTGGGTGCTGGAGGAAAAACTTCCTCTTGCTCTAGCTGTTGGGGATTTTGATTCTGTGACTATGGAAGAAGGTCAGTTGATTCAAAAGCGTGCTCAATACTTTGTCCAAGCCCAGCCAGAAAAAGATGATACGGATCTGGAACTAGCACTTTTAACGATTTTTGAAAAAAATCCTCAAGCACAAGTGACCATTTTTGGTGCCCTAGGTGGTCGTATTGACCATATGCTGGCTAATGTCTTTCTTCCGAGCAATCCCAAGTTGGCACCCTTTATGCGCCAAATAGAGATTGAGGATGGACAAAACTTGATTAGCTATTGCCCAGAAGGCACCAGTTGGTTAGAACCACGTTTGGATTATGATTACCTTGCTTTTATGCCTGTGAGGGATAGTCAGTTGACTATTCTCGGAGCCAAGTATGAATTGACTGAGGAGAATTTTTTCTTTAAGAAAGTTTACGCTTCTAACGAATATATAGATAGGGAAGTTTCGGTGACTTGCCCAGATGGCTATGTGGTTGTACTGCATAGCAAGGACAGGAGATAGGATGGAGATTATATTACTACTGTTACTAATTGCTAACCTAGCCGGCCTCTTTCTTATTTGGCAAAGGCAGGACAAGCAGGAGACATATCTGACCAAGAGTTTGGAAGACCAGGCAGATTATCTGTCAGATCAGCTGGATTATCGTTTTGAGCAAGCTCGACAAGCTAGTCAGCTCGACCAAAAAAATCTTGAAGTGGCTGTCAGTGACCGTTTGCAGGAGGTGCGAATCGAGTTGCACCAAGGCTTGACTCAGCTTAGGCAGGAGATGAATGAGAACCTTCTCCAAACTAGAGATAAGACCGACCAACGCCTCCAAGCCTTGCAGGAGTCAAATGACCAACGCTTAGAACAAATGCGCCAAACGGTCGAGGAAAAGCTAGAAAAGACCCTACAGACACGCTTGCAAGCATCCTTCGAGACAGTTTCCAAACAGCTGGAATCTGTCAATCGTGGTCTTGGAGAAATGCAGACAGTTGCGCGAGATGTCGGTGCCCTTAACAAGGTCTTATCTGGAACAAAGACTCGAGGAATTCTAGGAGAATTGCAACTGGGCCAAATCATAGAGGACATCATGACCCCTGCCCAGTACGAACGAGAATTTGCAACGGTTGAAAACTCGAGTGAACGAGTAGAATACGCTATTAAGTTGCCTGGACAAGGCGACCAAGAATATGTCTATCTGCCGATTGACTCTAAATTCCCACTGGAAGATTATTACCGCTTAGAAGAAGCCTATGAAGTGGGTGACAAGGATGAAATCGAACGTTGTCGCAAGTCACTCTTAGCCAGCGTCAAGCGCTTTGCCAAGGATATTAAGAGCAAGTACATAGCGCCACCTCGGACGACCAATTTTGGGGTCTTGTTTGTTCCGACAGAAGGCCTTTACTCAGAAATCGTTAGAAATCCGATTTTCTTTGATGGTTTGAGACGGGAGGAACAGATTATTGTTGCAGGGCCAAGTACCCTATCAGCCCTTCTCAATTCCCTATCGGTTGGTTTCAAAACTCTCAATATCCAAAAAAGTGCGGATCATATCAGCCAAACTCTTGCTAGTGTTAAAACTGAATTTGGCAAGTTTGGAGGCATTCTGGTCAAGGCACAAAAACATCTCCAACATGCCTCTGGCAACATTGATGAATTATTAAACCGTCGTACTACAGCTATCGAGCGAACGCTCCGTTACATTGAGTTATCAGAAGGTGAGCCAGCGCTTGACCTACTCCAGTTCCAAGAAGATGAGGAAGAATATGAAGATTAGTCACATGAAAAAAGATGAGCTTTTTGAAGGCTTTTACCTGATCAAGTCAGCTGACCTAAGACAGACACGTGCTGGGAAAAACTACCTAGCCTTTACCTTCCAAGATGATAGTGGGGAAATCGAAGGGAAACTCTGGGATGCCCAACCTCACAACGTTGAGGCCTTTACTGCAGGGAAGGTTGTCCACATGCAGGGACGTCGGGAAGTTTATAACAATACTCCACAGGTCAATCAAATCACCCTTCGCTTACCTCAGCCAGGTGAACCCAATGACCCAGCAGACTTCAAGGTCAAATCACCAGTGGATGTTAAGGAAATTCGCGAGTATATGGCACAGATGATTTTCAAGATTGAAAATCCCATCTGGCAACGTATCGTTCGGAGTCTTTACACCAAATATGATAAAGAATTTTATTCCTATCCAGCAGCAAAAACAAATCACCATGCCTTTGAGACAGGACTTGCTTATCATACTGCCACTATGGTTCGTTTAGCTGAAGCTATCGCAGATGTATATCCACAGCTGAATAAGAGCTTGCTCTACGCCGGAATTATGTTGCATGACCTAGCCAAGGTTATTGAGTTAACAGGTCCCGATCAGACAGAGTACACAGTAAGAGGCAATCTTATCGGCCATATCGCTTTGATTGATAGCGAAATTACCAAAGCGACAATGGAACTTGGTATTGATGATACTCGAGAAGAAGTCGTTCTTCTACGTCATGTTATCCTCAGTCACCATGGATTACTCGAGTATGGTAGTCCTGTTCGTCCTCGTGTGATGGAAGCTGAAATTATTCATATGATTGATAATTTGGATGCCAGCATGATGATGATGTCGACAGCTCTGGCTCTTATTGATGAGGGTGAAATGACCAATAAAGTCTTTGCTATGGACAATCGTTCCTTCTACAAGCCGAAATTAGACTAGAAACTAAAAAAATGAGCTTTATTTAGGCAGTAAAGTTCGTTTTTTTTGTTTTAGTGTGATATAATGAGAAAAAGACTAATAAAAAAGAATGGTGAATAACTAATGAAATTAAGAAGAAGTGATCGGATGGTTGTTATTTCCAATTACTTGATTAACAATCCATACAAATTAACCAGTCTCAATACCTTTGCGGAAAAGTATGAATCTGCTAAATCTTCTATTTCAGAAGATATTGTCATTATTAAACGTGCCTTCGAAGAGATTGAAATCGGCCATATTCAAACAGTGACAGGTGCTGGTGGCGGTGTTATTTTCACACCATCTATCTCTACCCTTGAGTCTAAAACAATCATTGAAGAGCTTCGCAGCAAACTTTCAGAGAGCGACCGCATTCTTCCAGGTGGGTACATTTATTTGTCTGACCTATTGAGTACGCCAGCTATTTTGAAAAATATCGGCCGCATTATTGCCAAGAGCTTTATGGATCAAAAGATTGATGCTGTGATGACTGTTGCAACCAAAGGGGTTCCGCTTGCAAATGCAGTAGCAAATGTTCTCAATGTACCTTTTGTCATTGTTCGTCGTGACTTGAAAATCACTGAGGGTTCAACTGTTAGTGTTAACTATGTTTCAGGTTCTAGTGACCGTATTGAAAAAATGTTCCTTTCAAAACGGAGTCTTAAAGCAGGAAGTCGTGTCTTGATCGTTGATGATTTCTTAAAAGGAGGAGGAACTATTAATGGTATGATTAGCCTTTTAACAGAGTTTGATTCTGAGTTGGCTGGTGTAGCTGTCTTTGCCGACAATGCGCAGGAAGATCGTGAGCAGCAGTTCGACTACAAATCACTCTTGAAGGTTACGGACATTGATGTGAAGAATCAACAAATTGCTGTTGAAGTTGGAAATATCTTTGACGCAGAAAAATAAAAATTGACTTGAAATACAAAGGTTGGAACTTTCGTCCCAGCCTTTCTTTGATAATGGATATGAAGGAGTCCTATGAAAACACCATTTATTAAACGTGAAGCCTTAGAAAAGATCGTTGAAGAGTTTCCAACACCTTTCCATCTCTATGACGAAAAAGGCATCCGTGAGAAAGCACGCGCAGTAAACAAAGCCTTTTCTTGGAATAAGGGTTTTAAAGAATACTTCGCAGTAAAAGCAACTCCAACTCCAG
The DNA here is from genome assembly GCF_946902905.1 of Streptococcus sp. Marseille-Q6470. Lineage (NCBI taxonomy): Bacteria > Bacillati > Bacillota > Bacilli > Lactobacillales > Streptococcaceae > Streptococcus > Streptococcus sp. Marseille-Q6470. Next base: position 1,004,591 of record NZ_OX336385.1, on the reverse strand, counting down.
CTATCTTGAAAATTTTGCAAGAAGAAGGATGTGGAGTGGACTGTTCTAGTTATGTAGAGCTCTTGATGAGTCACAAATTAGGATTTTCTGGTTCCGATATGATGTTCTCGTCCAACAATACCCCAGACCAAGAGTACACCTATGCCAGGGAATTGGGGGCTACAATAAATTTAGATGCATTTGAAGATATTGAGCATTTAGAACGTGCAGCAGGCATCCCTGAGATTATCTCATGCCGTTACAATCCCGGTGGAGTATTTGAACTCGGAACAGACATTATGGATAATCCTGGTGAAGCTAAGTTCGGGATGACTAAGGAACAGCTTTTTGAAGCCTTTGCCATCTTGAAAGAAAAAGGAGCTAAAACCTTTGGGATTCATTCCTTCCTAGCTTCCAATACAGTAACTCACCTCTACTATCCAGAATTAGCACGTCAGCTCTTTGAGTTAGCTGTAGAAATCAAGGGGAAATTGGGTATTTCACTAGATTTTATCAATCTTTCTGGAGGTATCGGGGTCAACTATCGCCCAGACCAGGAGCCAAATGATATTGCTTTGATTGGTGAAGGAGTTCGTCAGGTTTATGAAGAAGTCCTCACACCAGCAGGTCTTGGGCAAGTTAAGATATTTACAGAACTTGGGCGCTTTATGTTGGCACCTCATGGAGTTCTGGTTACAAGAGTAACCCATAAAAAGAAAACATACCGAACTTATCTCGGAGTAGATGCGTCAGCTGTTAACCTGATGAGACCGGCTATGTATGGAGCCTATCACCACATCACCAATATGATGAATCCTGATGGTCAGACTGAAGTGGTTGATGTTGTTGGTTCTCTTTGTGAAAACAACGACAAGTTTGCAGTAAATCGTGAGCTACCTCAAACAGAAATTGGTGATTTGTTAGTGATTCATGATACAGGTGCCCATGGATTCTCTATGGGTTACCAGTACAATGCCAAACTTCGTTCAGCAGAGATTCTCTATACAGAGGATGGAGATGCTCGACAAATCCGTAGAGCAGAGCGACCTGAGGACTATTTTGCGACTCTCTATGGCTTTGACTTTGACAAGGACTAGAAGAATTTTGAAAATCATGAAAGTTGAAAGTGAAAAACAGATTGTTTTCTAAAAAATAGACAAAATCTATTGTTTTTCCTTTCAAGCGTGATATAATAAAATTATAAAACGGTTTCAAGGAAGGTGACGTGATGTCAGAAGAAACAATAGACTACGGAAAAGTGACAGGAATGGTACATTCGACAGAGAGTTTTGGGGCGGTAGATGGTCCCGGGATTCGTTTCATTGTCTTTTTGCAGGGCTGTCAGATGCGTTGCCAGTATTGTCATAACCCGGACACATGGGCGATGGAAACCAATAAATCTCGTGTACGAACAGTAGACGATGTTCTAGAAGAAGCGCTTCGTTTTCGTGGTTTCTGGGGAGATAAGGGTGGAATTACGGTCAGTGGAGGGGAAGCTCTCTTACAGATTGATTTCCTAATTGCTCTCTTTACAAAAGCAAAAGAAAAAGGAATCCACTGTACCTTGGATACTTGTGCCCTTCCATTTCGTAATAAACCACGTTATCTAGAGAAATTCAACAAACTAATGGCCGTGACAGACTTGGTTCTTCTTGATATCAAGGAAATCAACGAAGCACAGCACAAGATTGTAACCAGTCAGACCAACAAAAACATCTTGGCATGTGCGCAGTACTTGTCAGATATTGGGAAACCTGTTTGGATTCGTCATGTTCTCGTACCAGGATTGACAGACCGTGATGAAGATTTGATTGAACTCGGTAAGTTCGTAAAAACTCTTAAAAACGTTGATAAGTTTGAAATCTTGCCTTACCACACTATGGGAGAATTCAAATGGCGTGAACTTGGCATTCCGTATTCGCTTGAAGGCGTTAAACCTCCAACAGCAGATCGTGTCAAGAACGCTAAGGAATTGATGGATACAGAAAGCTATCAAGATTACATGAAACGTGTACATGGATAAAAAGAAGCCTGATGGGGACATCGGGCTTTTCTGGTATCAAAAAAGCTTAGCCAAAATGCTAAGCCTTTTATTTTTATCTAGAATGTTGTTTTCCAGAATTGCGTTTTTTATTTTTCTTCTTAGCAGAAGTTGAGATAACTGCTGTTGGTTCAGGAGTTACATCTTTACGAGCAGCTGAAGTTTTGTTTGCTTTTGGTGGGTTCTTTGCAAATTCTTCGCGTACTTTTTTACGAAGTTTTGGACGGATGATGTAGTTGACGATGAATTGTTGAAGGATCATCATGAAACCACCGACAACCCAGTAAAGTGTAACGCTGGCTGGTGAGAAGATAGAGAACATGACGATCATCATTGGACTCATGTAAATCATCTTCTTGAGTTGTTCTCTTTGAGTCTCGTCCTCAACTCCGTGTAGAGAAAGGAGTGATTGGATGTAGTAGAGAACACCTGCGCAGGCAATGAGAATCCAACTTGGAGATCCCAATGCAATTCCTAAGAAGCTAGCTTCAGAAACACCTTCTGTATGTTGAGCAGCAAAGTAGATAGCAGAGAAGAAAGGCATTTGAATGAGGATAGGGAAACATCCTACACCACCAAACATACTAATACCATGCTCTTTTTGAGCAGCAAAGAGAGCTTGTTGAGCTTCTAGTTTTTCTTCCTGAGTAGTTGCTTCTTTCAGACGAGTTTGATGTGGCTCAAGAACATGCTTGAGGGCGTTCATCTTTTCAGAGTGAAGAGTTGCCTTCCATGATTGGTAGATACCAAGTGGTAAAATAATTAAGCGGACGATAATGGTTACGATAATAATAGCGACCCCGAAGCCTAGCCCTTTATCAGTAGCAAAGTACTTGATAGCTTCAGCCATAGGTGCCCCTATAGTATTCCAAATAAATCCTGTTGGTTGTCCGGTTGCTTTATCAACCTGGACACAGCCTGTTAAGACCAATAGCATAGCCACTCCCATGATAGAGAGGGCGATTCGTTTAATTGATTTCACTGTTTTCATTCCTTCTTAAAAAATTATACCTTTCTATTCTACTGTTTTTTTGGAAAATATACAATAGTTCTAGAGACCTAATTTGCGACTTTGAAGTCTGAATAGGATGGGAAGTTGCTTAATTGGACATCAAGATAGGTTACTTTTGAGAAGGGAGTTGGACCTTTTCGGATTTCTTGGATAAACTTAGCCATGATGGCTGACGACTCTGCTTGGGCAAGAATTTCAACAGTTCCATCATCGTTGTTCCACACTCGACCAGTGATTCCACCTAGTTCGAGGGCGAGGGTATAGACACCCCAGCGGAAGCCAACTCCTTGGACACGACCTTGGGCAATCATTTTGACCTTTTGCATACCAAACCTCCTTGATTGTGTTATAATATTTCTATGACTATTATAACCTCAAAAGCCAATTCTGTGGTAAAAAATGCCAAGAAATTGCATCAAAAAAAATATCGAAAGTCTTCTTATTTAATTGAAGGATGGCATTTGTTTGAAGAGGCTGTTCAAGCAGGTGCAAAGATTGAGAGGATTTTTGCCCTTGCAGAGTATGATGAAAAACTAATTGACTATCCTCAGACTGTCTTTGTGACCGAAGAGATTTTGTTTGATTTAGCAGATTCTCAAACGCCTCAAGGCATTGTTGCTATTGTTCAAAAGGAAGAAGAGCAGTTGCCGGATTTGAGCCAAGGAAAGTATCTCTTCTTAGAAGACGTGCAGGATCCTGGAAATGTTGGCACAATGATCCGAACGGCAGATGCAGCTGGATTTTCAGGAGTCATTGTCTCAAGCAAGTCAGCAGATATTTATAGCTTGAAGACTCTCCGATCCATGCAGGGCAGTCATTTTCATTTGCCGATTTATCGGATGCCTGTTGAAACATTTGTAGAAGAGGCTAAAAAGAGCAATTTACCAATTCTAGCAACCACCTTATCACAAAACTCTAAAGACTATCGTGAGCTTACTCGGCTAGAGAATTTTGCCCTAGTTATGGGAAATGAAGGTCAAGGCATTAGCCCATTCATGACAAATCAGGCAGACCAACTGGTTCATATTACCATGAAAGGGCAAGCGGAAAGTCTCAACGTTGCCATTGCTGCAGGCATACTCATGTTTTATTTGAGTTAAATTGTTTTATTTTTGTTATAATCAGTAAAAAGATTTCATAAGGAGAAAAAGATATGAATCAAACAATTATTCAAGAACGTTCTGGTCTGAATCAATTTTATGCAAAAGTCTATGCTTTTGTCGGGATTGGGATTGCCTTATCTGCAATTGTTTCAGCCTTGATGTTAACAACCTTTCAAGATCTTCTTGTTCAGTTAATGCTTAACGCTCGCGTATGGCTAATCGTAACAGGAATTGTTGAAGTTGCTCTAGTGATTTTTGCAAGTGGTTTAGCAGCAAAGAATAGTCCAGCAACTCTTCCGATATTCCTGCTATATTCAGCGGTCAATGGTTTCTCACTAAGCTTCATTGTGTCACTTTATCTTCCAGGGACAGTTCTGACAGCCTTTATCTCCAGTGCGGCCCTCTTCTTTGTGATGGCTATCGTAGGAGTAGTCATTAAAAAGGATTTGAGTGGAATCGGTCGTGCTTTGATTGCAGCCTTATTTGGTTTGATACTAGCCATGGTTATCAATATCTTCTTAAATAGTGACCTTATGGATTATATCATTAGTATCATTATGGTTCTTGTCTTTTCAGGATTGATTGCTTGGGATAATCAAAAAATTCGTTATGTTTACGAAGAGTCAGATGGCCAGGTAGCTACTGGTTGGGCAATTTCTTTAGCACTTAGCCTCTACCTCGACTTTATCAACCTCTTCCTTAGCTTCTTACGAATTTTTGGAAGAAACGATTAATACTTTTAGAGCTCAAATGAGCTCTTTTTTAATTTTTACTTTCATTTTCACCAACAAAAAGGTATAATCTTTTTATTATTCAAAAGGAGCAACGTATGAAGAAAAGTTTTATCCATCAGCAAGAAGAGATTTCCTTTGTAAAAAATACCTTTACCCAATATTTGAAAGATAAGTTAGAAGTCGTAGAAGTACAGGGACCAATCTTGAGCAAGGTTGGGGACGGGATGCAGGATAACCTTTCAGGTATTGAACACCCAGTATCTGTTAAAGTTCTGCAAATTCCAGATGAAACCTATGAGGTGGTGCATTCCCTTGCTAAGTGGAAACGCCATACCTTAGCACGTTTTGGTTTTGGTGAAGGAGAAGGTCTCTTTGTTCATATGAAGGCTCTTCGTCCGGATGAAGATTCACTAGATGCGACTCACTCAGTTTATGTCGACCAGTGGGACTGGGAAAAAGTCATTCCAAATGGGCAACGCAATCTAGCCTATCTCAAGGAAACAGTTGAAAAGATTTACAAGGCTATTCGTTTAACAGAGTTGGCAGTCGAAGCCCGTTATGATATTGAGTCAATCTTGCCGAAGCAAATTACCTTTATCCATACTGAAGAATTGGTAGAACGCTACCCAGACTTAACTCCAAAAGAACGTGAAAATGCTATCTGTAAGGAATTCGGTGCAGTTTTCTTGATTGGTATCGGTGGCGTATTGTCAGATGGAAAACCCCATGACGGACGCGCACCAGACTATGATGACTGGACAACTGAGTCTGAAAATGGTTATCATGGCTTGAATGGAGACATCCTTGTTTGGAATGATAACTTAGGTGCGGCCTTTGAGTTGTCTTCTATGGGAATTCGTGTTGATGAAGACACCCTTCGTCGTCAGGTTGCGATTACAGGAGATGAAGACCGTTTATCCCTAGAATGGCATAGGGCTCTCTTGAACGGACTCTTCCCATTGACAATTGGTGGAGGGATTGGACAGTCACGTATGGCGATGTTCTTGCTTCGTAAGAAGCACATCGGTGAAGTCCAAACTAGTGTTTGGCCACAAGAAGTCAGAGATACTTACGAAAATATTCTTTAAAGAATCGAACCGATAGGTTCGATTTTCTTATTTCATCAGAATTTGGTATAATATACCTTATGAAAATCGTATCAGGAATCTACGGAGGCCGTCCTTTAAAGACCTTGGACGGGAAAACGACGAGACCGACATCGGACAAAGTCCGAGGAGCTATCTTCAATATGATTGGTCCCTACTTTGAAGGAGGGCGTGTGCTAGACCTCTATGCTGGTAGTGGTGGCTTATCCATTGAAGCAGTTTCAAGAGGAATGTCGAGCGCTGTTCTAGTCGAGAAGGATCGCCGAGCCCAGGAGATTGTGGCAGAAAATATCAGGATGACCAAGGAGACATCTAAGTTTCAATTATTGAAAATGGAATCCAGTCGTGCATTGGAGCAAGTGGATGGTGTCTTTGATCTCATCTTTTTGGACCCTCCCTATGCAAAGGAACAGATCGTATCTGACATTGAAAAAATGGCTGAGCGTGATCTTTTTTCAGATGATGTCATGGTGGTTTGCGAGACCGATAAATCAGTAGAACTTCCAGAAGAAATCGCCTGTTTAGGCATCTGGAAGGAAAAAATATATGGGATTAGTAAGGTGACGGTTTATGTCAGATAAAATTGGCCTATTTACAGGTTCTTTTGATCCAATGACCAATGGTCATTTGGATCTCATCGAGCGTGCAAGTAAGCTCTTTGATCAATTGTATGTGGGAATTTTTTATAATCCACACAAAAATGGATTTTTACCGATAGAAAGTCGGCTAAAGACTGTTGAAAAAGCAGTGGCACATCTAAAAAATGTTCAGGTCATATCCTCTCATGATGAATTAGTCGTTGATGTTGCTAGAAAACTAGGTGTAGAGGTTTTGGTGCGTGGCTTGCGTAATGCGACTGATCTTCAGTACGAAGCCAGTTTTGATTTTTATAACCATCAATTAGCAGGAGAAATTGAGACAGTCTATCTCCATGCTCGACCAGAGCATATTTACATCAGCTCTTCAGCTGTGAGAGAACTATTGAAATTTGGTCAAGATATCAGCGAGTATGTACCAAATGCTGTCTTGGAGGAGTTAAACAATGAAGAAAAAAACTAGATGGCCCATATATCTAATCATCGGGCTTATTGTCACTTTTATCGCTTTTACGGTGCCTCTGCCTTACTACATTGAGGTGCCAGGGACTTCAGAAGATATTCGAAAGGTTTTACAAGTCAATAACCAACCGGACCAAGAAGAGGGTTCTTATCAATTTGTAACGGTTGGAGTTAAACACGCTAGAATGGTGGACTTGGTTTATGCTTGGTTAACACCTTTTACAGATATTCGTAGTGCCAAAGAGATGACAGGGGGTTCTTCGGATGCAGAATATATGCGAATCAACCAGTTTTACATGGAAACTTCGCAAAACATGGCCAAATATCAGGGTCTGAAGTCGGCGGGTAAAGAGATAGAACTCAAATACCTGGGAGTCTATGTTTTGACCGTAACAGACAACTCAACCTTCAAGGGAATTCTCAATATTGCTGACACTGTAACAGCTGTGAATGATAAGACTTTTGAAAGTTCCAAGGAGATGGTCGACTACGTCAACTCTCAAACGCTAGGTGACAAGGTTAAGGTTACTTACCAAGAGGACGGGAAAGTCAAAACTGCTGAAGGAAAAATCATTACTCTGGAAAATGGGAAAAATGGGATTGGAATCGGTTTGATTGACCGCACAGAAGTGTCAAGTGATGTGCCAATCAAGTTTTCAACGGCTGGTATTGGTGGTCCAAGTGCAGGAATGATGTTTAGTTTATCCATCTATACTCAAATTGCAGACCCAACTCTTCGAAACGGACGCATTATTGCTGGTACAGGAAGTATCGATAGAGATGGGAATGTTGGCGATATTGGTGGGATTGACAAAAAAGTTGTTGCTGCAGCAAAAAAGGGAGCGACTGTATTCTTTGCTCCTAACAATCCAGTAACGGAAGAAGCTAAAAAGGCCAATCCCAATGCTAAAAGTAATTATGACACGGCTGTAGAAGCTGCTGAAATGATTAAAACGGACATGAAGATTGTTCCAGTTAAAACGCTTCAAGATGCAATTGACTACTTGAAAAACAACCCCTAAAATACGGTGTGAGTCCATAGACTAGCGTAGAAAAAGAGAAGATGGTATAATAGGCAGATGATTCAATTGTTTTTTACCCTCAGTAGTCATATGTTTTTTGTCTACCTGGTTTTTCAACTCTTGAAAGATTTGGTCAAATGGGATCAAATTTTGAAGGTGACTAAGGACAATGCGAGGAAGGTACGACTTTTGGTCGTATTGTGTAGTATCGGTTTAGGATATCTGATTAGCTCTTTTTTCCTAAATCTCTACCAATTATGGCAAGAAGCAGTACGGACATTATTCTAAACTCGAAAGTAAAGGAAAATAGTTATGGAAAAAATTGTAGTTCGAGGTGGCGATAATCGCCTTGTCGGAAGTGTCACCATCGAGGGTGCAAAAAATGCAGTTTTACCCCTACTTGCGGCGACGATTTTAGCAAGCGAAGGAAAAACAGTTTTAAAAAATGTTCCTATCTTATCAGATGTTTTTACCATGAACCAGGTCGTTCGTGGTTTAAATGCCAAAGTAGACTTTGATCAAGAAGCACATATTATTGAAGTAGATGCAACAGATGACATCACAGAAGAAGCACCTTATAAGTATGTCAGCAAGATGCGTGCTTCAATTGTAGTCTTGGGTCCAATCCTAGCTAGAGTTGGTCACGCTAAAGTTTCGATGCCAGGTGGCTGTACAATTGGTAGTCGTCCGATTGACCTTCACCTTAAAGGTTTGGAGGCAATGGGAGCTCAGATTACTCAAACGGCAGGTTATATCGAAGCTAAGGCAGAACGCTTGCATGGGGCCCATATCTATATGGATTTCCCAAGTGTAGGCGCAACCCAAAATTTGATGATGGCTGCAACGCTTGCTGATGGAGTCACTGTTATTGAAAATGCAGCACGTGAACCTGAAATTGTAGACTTGGCTGTCCTCTTGAATAAAATGGGAGCTAAAGTCAAAGGTGCGGGGACAGAGAGCATTACCATCACTGGTGTTGAAAACTTGCATGGTGCAACCCATAACGTTGTTCAAGACCGTATCGAAGCAGGGACATTCATGGTTGCTGCTGCAATGACAGGTGGAGATGTCCTAATTCAAGATGCTATCTGGGAACACAATCGACCATTGATAGCGAAATTACAGGAAATGGGTGTTGAAGTCATTGATGAGGATGAAGGTATCCGTATCCGTTCTCAACGAGACAAACTAAAAGCAGTTCATGTTAAGACACTTCCGCATCCAGGGTTTCCTACGGACATGCAGGCGCAGTTTACTGCTCTTATGACGGTTGCTCAAGGAGAATCGACTATGATTGAGACAGTCTTTGAGAATCGTTTCCAACATCTAGAAGAAATGCGTCGTATGGGCTTGCATTCTGAGATTATCCGTGATACAGCTCGTATTGTCGGAGGTCAACCTCTCCAAGGGGCAGAAGTGTTGTCTACAGACCTTCGTGCAAGTGCAGCCTTGATATTGACAGGCTTAGTGGCCGAGGGTGAGACAGTTGTTGGAAAACTTGTTCATTTGGATAGAGGCTATTATCGTTTCCATGAAAAATTAGCTCAGTTAGGAGCTAATATTGAACGGGTAAGTGTGGAAGCTGATGAAGATGAATAAACAAGGATCTTATGTATTACGTAGATTCCTACTAGTTATAATTGTCCTACTTCTAGGGGTCTTAGCACTTGGAATTGGCTTGATGATTGGCTACGGTATCTTAGGCAAGAGTCAAGATCCATGGGCAATTTTAGCACCAGAAAAATGGCATGAGTTAATTGCGAAATTTACAGGAAAATGAGAGTGGGACAGAAATCGGTAATTCGTTAGAATTCGATTTCGTTGTCCCACCTCCGCACAGTTGAGTAGGGCTGTAAAAGCTGATGAAATCAGCGTAGTAGATCCCACTCAGCCACTGCGTCTTGATCGACAATCCAAAGACAATTGAGAGGCTAGGACTTTTGTCCCAGCTTCTTTTCTAGGAAGTGAAATGAAGGAGAAAACATGAAAAAAAAAACCAGACAGGCCCTCATAGGTCTTCTGATTTTCCTACTTTTATCGGCAGGAAGTTACTACATAAAAGAAATGCAGGCTTCGAATGCCACACCACGAACACAGGTACAACAGAAGTCAGGGTCGCTTGATACTCCAAGTCAAGAATTGGCTGAGAGTGTATTGACAGACTCGGTTAAAAAACAAATAAAGGGGACTCTTGAGTGGAATGGAGCAGGAGCCTTTATTGTCAATGGGAATAAGACTAATCTGGATGCAAAAGTTTCAAGTAAACCTTATGCTGATAATAAAACAAAAACTGTAGGTGGAGAGACGGTCCCAACGGTAGCCAATGCCCTTATGTCAAAAGCAACAAGACAGTACAAAGACCGTGAAGAAACTGGGAATGGCTCAACCTCTTGGACGCCAGCAGGATGGCATCAAGTCAAAAACCTAAAAGGAACTTACAATCATGCAGTAGATAGAGGACATTTATTAGGTTACGCCCTGATTGGTGGTTTAGATGGCTTTGATGCATCTACTAGCAATCCCAAAAATATCGCTGTACAAACGGCCTGGGCCAATCAAGCACGCGCAGAAGATTCAACGGGACAAAACTACTATGAAAGTTTAGTTCGAAAAGCCTTGGATCAAAACAAACGCGTTCGTTACCGTGTCACATTGCTCTACGCAACAGAAGAAGATTTGGTCCCTTCTGCATCTCAGATTGAAGCCAAATCATCTGACGGGGAATTGGAGTTTAATGTTGTGATTCCTAACGTTCAAAAGGGAATTCAGTTAGACTACCGAACAGGCAAAGTAACCGTAACAAAAGACTAATGAATAGATAGTCCCTTATCTTATTTAGATAGGGGATTTGCTACTGAAATCGTAATTTAATGTGTAGAAGTTGAAAAATATGGTATAATAGTCACAATTATACTTTTTAGGAGAAGGAAAATGGAAGACCCGAGCAGTCAGGATTTGTTACTGCAATTTGTATTATTAGTTGTTTTGACCTTTTTAAATGCTTTTTTCTCAGCAACAGAGATGGCTATGGTTTCGCTTAGTCGCTCACGCGTTGAACAAAAGGCTGAAGAGGGTGATAAAGGCTATATCCGTTTGCTAAAGGTACTTGAAAATCCAAATCACTTTTTATCAACCATTCAAGTTGGTATTACTTTAATTACAATCTTGTCAGGGGCTAAACTAGCAGACTCTCTAGGACAATTGATAGCCTCTTGGATGGGGAATAGCGAGACTGCGTATGCAGTAGCTTCTTTCTTATCACTTGCTTTTTTGACCTATATTTCAATCGTTTTTGGCGAACTTTATCCTAAACGCATTGCTCTAAATCTTAAGGATGCTTTGGCAATCCGAACTGTACCATTTATTATTGCTATCGGTAAGATTGTGAGTCCCTTTGTTTGGTTGCTATCAGCATCAACCAATCTCTTGAGTCGTTTGACGCCGATGACATTTGACGATGCAGATGAAAAAATGACTCGTGATGAGATTGAGTATATGCTTACCAATAGTGAAGAAACCTTGGATGCAGATGAAATCGAAATGTTGCAAGGAATATTCTCGCTAGATGAGCTCATGGCTCGTGAAGTCATGGTTCCTCGGACCGATGCCTTTATGGTAGATATTCAAGATGACACTCAGACGATTATCGAAAGTATCTTAAAACAAAACTTTTCTCGAATCCCTGTCTATGATGATGACAAGGACAACGTGATTGGTTTGATCCACACCAAGAGTCTGCTTAAAGCAGGGTTTACCGATGGTTTTGACAATATCATATTGAGAAAGATTTTACAGGAACCCCTCTTTGTACCTGAAACTATTTTTGTGGATGATCTGTTAAAAGAATTGAGAAATTCACAAAGACAGATGGCTATTCTTCTTGATGAATACGGAGGAATGGCTGGTTTGGTAACACTTGAGGATCTCCTTGAAGAGATTGTTGGTGAGATTGATGATGAAACTGACCGTGCTGAAGTATATGTTCATACTATCGGCGAGGACACTCATATTGTCCAAGGGACAATGAATTTGAACGATTTCAATGATTATTTTGATGTCGAGCTTGAAAGTGACGATGTGGATACCATCGCTGGTTACTATTTGACTGGTGTGGGAACCATTCCAACATCAGAGAAACTCAGCTATGAGTTAGATAGTGGCAATAAGCATATCACATTGACAAATGACAAGGTAAAAAATGGTCGTGTGACCAAGCTTAAGGTTCAAATTCAAGAACTTGAATCAGAAGAAGAAACTGAATAAAATAAAAGCTTTATCAGAGAAAACTGATAAAGCTTTTTTAAGCATTAAAACAAAAAGACTCCATCAGGAGTCTTTCTTTATTATAGAGGCGGTAGACGGATTTGAACCGACGATCAAGCTTTTGCAGAGCCGTGCCTTACCACTTGGCTATACCGCCTTAACTTTTATTATTATACCTTGAAAATTCCTTTCCGTCAACAGTTTTCTTTTCTGAAAACATAAGATTCAGATGTTTAAAAAACATGCGACAAAATATTCTGAAAATTCGTTTACTTTTTAAAAAAACTGTGGTATAATCTTCAATATCCACAATTTAAAACGAGGAGTTTAAAAATATGAAAAAAAGTCGGATTCTTGCGGTAGCGGGTGTTGCGCTACTTGCTACAGGCGTTCTTGCAGCTTGCGGTTCTTCAAAATCATCAAATGCTGAAGCACCAAAGGCTTATGGCTATACTTATACTGCTGACCCAGAAACATTGGACTACCTAATTTCTGGTAAACAAAGTACAAAAGTTGCTACTTCAAATGGTATCGATGGTCTCTTTACAAATGACCAATATGGAAATCTAACTCCTGCAGTCGCTGAAGACTGGTCAGTATCTCAAGATGGATTGACATATACATACAAGATTCGTAAAGGTGTAAAATGGTTCACATCTGATGGTGAAGAATATGCAGAAGTAACTGCAAATGACTTTGTTACAGGTTTGAAACACGCAGCCGACAATAAATCAGCTGCTCTTTACCTAGCACAAAATTCTGTAAAGGGATTGGCTGACTATTTATCAGGGACTAATACAGACTTTTCTGCAGTAGGTATTAAAGCTGTTGATGATTACACTCTTCAATATACATTGAACCAACCTGAACCATACTGGAACTCTAAATTATCTTATGGAATCTTCTGGCCTTTGAATGCAGAGTTTGAAAAATCAAAAGGTAAAGACTTTGGTAAGGCGACAGATCCAACATCATTGCTTTACAATGGGCCATTCTTGCTTAAGGGATTGACAGCTAAGTCTTCTATCGAATTTGCAAAGAATGATCAGTATTGGGATAAAGACAATGTTCACATCGATACTGTAACACTTTCTTACTATGATGGTTCAGACCAAGAGTCACTTGAGCGTAACTTTACAAATGGTGCATATAGTTATGCACGTCTCTTCCCTACTAGCTCAAACTATTCTAAAGTAGCAGAAACATATAAAGATAATATCTACTATACCCCACAGGGAGCTGGTATTGCTGGTTTAGGTGTTAACATTGACCGTCAAAGTTATAAATATACATCAAAAACAACTGACGAGGAAAAGACTTCTACTAAGAAAGCTCTTCTTAACAAAGACTTCCGTCAAGCTTTGAACTTTGCTTTTGACCGTACTGCTTATTCAGCTCAGCTAAATGGTAAGGATGGAGCCGCCCTTGCTGTTCGTAACCTCTTTGTCAAACCTGACTTTGTTTCTGCTGGAGATAAGACATTTGGTGACTTGGTTACTGAGAAAGTTGTTTCTTATGGTGATGAATGGAAAGACGTAAACTTTGCGGATGCTCAAGATGGTCTTTACAATGCTGATAAGGCTAAAGCAGAACTAGCTAAAGCTAAAAAAGTCCTTGAAGCAGATGGTGTAAAATTCCCAATCCACTTGGATATTCCAGTTGACCAAACATCTAAAAACTATATCGCTCGTATCCAATCATTTAAACAATCTGTTGAGACGGCTTTGGGTACAGATAATGTAGTTATCGATATTCAACAAATCACTACAGATGAATTACAAAATGCTACATACTACGCAGCTAGTGCGGCAGCAGAAGATTGGGACCTTTCAGGTGCTGTTGGATGGAATCCAGACTATGATGATCCATCAACATACCTTGACATCTTGAAAACAACTAATAGTGAAACAACTAAGTCCTACATGGGCTATGATAATCCATCAAACCCAGCGGTTGCTCAAGTTGGTTTGAATGATTATGACAAATTAGTTGATGATGCAGCTAGTGAAACAACCGATCTTAATAAACGTTATGAGAAATATGCAGCAGCTCAAGCTTGGTTGACAGATAGCTCACTCTTCCTTCCAGCTATGTCTTCTTCAGGAGCAGCACCAATCATTTCTCGCGTAGTACCATTCTCAGCATCTTATACTCAATCTGGTGATAAAGGTTCAGATGTTTACTTCAAATATCTTAAATTGCAAGCGAACACTGTAACTGCTAAAGAGTACAAAGAAGCTCGTGAAAAATGGCTCAAAGAAAAAGCTGAATCAAACGAGAAAGCTCAAAAAGAATTAGCGAGCCACGTGAAATAAATAATGCTCATTAGAACTTTCTCTCCAAAAGGAGAAGGTTCTTTTGGGATTTTAAAGGAAATAATATGAAAAAATATGTTTTTATGCGTATCTTGCGGTCGTTAGTTTCTATCTTTTTAGTAACGACCTTGATTTACACAATCATCTATACGATGGTTCCACGGAAGTTGATCTTCAAACAAGATACTAACTACAATAAAATTGCAACTACAGCTGATAAACGCGATAACTATGAAAATACCGTTTATGAGCGTATGGGTTATATCGAATATTACGATACAAAAGAGTTGCAGGAAAAAGCTAGTAGCATTGACCCTTCTGTTACAGTAGATGCAAATGATACAAATAAAGCTATCTATGAAAAATACATCCAACAACTTGGGAACGGTTGGACTTTAGGTGAGTTTACAGAGAGCGGTCAATTCTATGCTACTCGTGAAATCCCTATTTTCGAGCGTGTGTTCAAATTCTATGCAAACTTGCTTGATATTGACCATACAAACAAGATTCAAGACCCAGAAAATCCTAACTTAGAGCGTTATTTGCGTTTTGAAAACGATCCAGCGATTGGATGGTCTTTGGTAGGTTCAGGGACTAAACATAAATACCTCTTGTACTTCAACAGTCAGTTCCCATTTGTTCATCAGAACTTTGTGAACTTGAACTTAGGAGATTCTTACCCAACTTATGCCAATACTCCTGTTCTTCAAGTTATCACACAAGGTCAAGGACAAACCAAGACTTCTGAAGTTCAATTCCCAACTGGGAAGAAAACTTCATCAGTCAATATCTACACAAGAACTTATAAATCACCAAGTCAGGCGGATGCACGTGAAGTAGCGAACTACGGTAAAGGTGATCCATATACAGCTACTGAAAGCAACTATCAGTATCCATCTATGATTACCAGTTCTGCTATTGCTGGTTTGATTGGCCTTGCAATTTCGTATGCGATTGCGGTTCCACTTGGTTCTGCAATGGCTCGTTACAAGAATACTTGGATTGATAGTTTCTCTACAGGAGCTTTAACATTCTTACTTGCTCTTCCAACTATCGCTCTTGTCTATATCATTCGTTTGATTGGTTCTTCAATTGGACTCCCTGATTCATTCCCTATCTTGGGTGCTGGAGACTGGCGTTCATATGTACTACCTGCAGTTATTCTTGGTTTACTTGGTGCTCCTGGTTTGGCTATCTGGATTCGTCGTTACATGATTGACTTACAATCACAAGACTTTGTTCGTTTTGCACGTGCAAAAGGTCTTTCTGAGAAAGAAATTTCAAACAAACACATCTTTAAAAATGCTATGGTACCGCTCGTTTCAGGTATTCCAGGTTCTATTATCGGTGTTATTGGTGGAGCTACTCTTACTGAAACAGTCTTCGCCTTCCCAGGTATGGGTAAAATGTTGATTGACTCTGTAAAAGCGTCAAATAATAACATGGTTGTTGGTCTAGTTTTCATCTTTACTTGCGTCTCAATCTTCTCTTACTTAATTGGGGATATTTGGATGACAATTATTGACCCACGTATTAAGTTGACAGAGAAAGGAGGCAAATAATGTCTACAATTAGTAATGATAAATTTCAGTTTGTAAAACGCGATGACTTTGCCTCTGAAGCAATTGATGCTCCTGCCTACTCATATTGGGGTTCTGTTTTTAGACAATTTTTGAAAAAGAAATCAACCATCATCATGCTTGGTATTTTGATTTCAATCGTTTTGATGAGTTTCATCTACCCAATGTTTTCTGATTTCGACTTCAATGATGTAAGTAAGGTAAATGATTTTAGCGCTCGCTACATTAAACCAAATGCGGAACATTGGTTCGGTACAGATAGTAATGGTAAGTCTCTTTTTGATGGTGTCTGGTTTGGAGCCCGTAACTCTATCTTGATTTCCGTTATTGCGACCTTTATCAATATTGTAATTGGTGTTATTGTCGGCGGTATCTGGGGTATTTCAAAATCAGTTGACCGCGTCATGATGGAAGTTTATAACGTTATTTCCAACATCCCACACTTATTGATTGTTATCGTCCTAACATACTCAATCGGAGCAGGTTTCTGGAATTTGATTTTTGCCATGAGTGTAACGACTTGGATTGGGATTGCCTACTCAATTCGTATCCAAATCATGCGTTACCGTGACTTAGAGTACAACCTTGCTTCACGCACACTCGGAACTCCAACATACAAAATTGTCATTAAAAATATCATGCCACAATTGGTATCTGTTATTGTTACGACTACATCACAAATGCTTCCAGCATTTATCTCATATGAAGCCTTCCTATCATTCTTTGGACTTGGATTGCCTATTACAGTACCAAGTTTAGGTCGATTGATTTCAGATTATTCACAGAACGTAACAACAAATGCATACCTCTTCTGGATTCCATTGACAACTTTGGTCTTGGTATCCTTGTCACTTTTCGTAGTTGGTCAAAACCTAGCGGATGCTAGTGATCCACGTACACATAGATAGGAGTAGACATGACAAAAGAAAAAAATGTAATTTTGACTGCTCAAGATATTGTCGTGGAATTTGATGTTCGTGACAAAATTTTGACAGCTATTCGTGGAGTATCTCTGGAGTTGATTGAGGGCGAAGTGCTTGCACTCGTTGGAGAATCTGGTTCAGGGAAATCTGTTTTAACAAAAACTTTTACAGGAATGTTGGAAGATAATGGTCGTATTGCGAACGGTAGTATTCTTTACCGTGACCAAGATTTGACTGAATTTTCTTCTCATAAAGATTGGGAGCAAATTCGTGGTGCGAAGATTGCAACGATCTTCCAGGACCCGATGACCAGTCTTGACCCAATCAAAACAATCGGAAGTCAAATCACAGAAGTTATTGTAAAACACCAAGGGAAAACAGCTCAAGAAGCCAAAGACTTGGCGATTGACTATATGAATAAGGTTGGTATTCCTGACGCTGAGAGACGTTTTAATGAATATCCATTCCAGTATTCTGGAGGAATGCGTCAACGTATTGTTATTGCGATTGCCCTTGCGTGTCGTCCAGATGTTTTGATTTGTGATGAACCAACAACAGCCCTTGATGTGACCATCCAAGCTCAGATTATTGACTTGTTGAAAACACTTCAACAAGAATACCACTTTACAACGATCTTTATCACACACGACCTTGGTGTTGTAGCAAGTATTGCTGATAAAGTTGCAGTTATGTATGCTGGTGAAATCGTTGAGTATGGTACAGTTGAAGAAATCTTCTACGATCCACGTCACCCATACACATGGAGCCTCTTATCAAGTTTGCCACAGCTGGCTGACGATAAAGGAGAATTGTATTCAATTCCGGGAACACCTCCATCACTGTATACTGAATTGAAGGGAGATGCTTTTGCTCTTCGTTCAGATTATGCGATGAAGATTGATTTCGAAGAAAAAGCTCCTCAGTTTGCAGTATCTGATACTCACTGGGCTAAAACATGGTTGCTTGATGAACAAGCTCCAAAAGTTGCAAAACCAGCAGTAATTGCAGATTTACACGATAAGATTCGTGAAAAGATGGGCTTTGCTCATCTTGAGGACTAGGAGGAAGGAAATGTCTGAAAAATTAGTAGAAGTTAAAGACTTAGAGATTTCCTTCGGTGAAGGAAGCAAAAAGTTTGTAGCCGTTAAAAATGCAAACTTCTTTATCAACAAAGGTGAAACATTCTCTCTCGTTGGAGAATCTGGTAGTGGTAAGACAACAATTGGTCGTGCCATTATCGGCCTTAATGATACCAGCAAAGGGGATATCATCTTTGATGGACAAAAAATCAATGGTAAAAAATCACGTGAACAAGCAGCGGAATTAATCCGTCGCATTCAAATGATTTTCCAAGACCCAGCCGCAAGTTTGAATGAACGTGCAACAGTTGACTATATCATCTCTGAAGGTCTTTACAACCACCATTTATTTAAAGACGAAGAAGAAAGAAAAGAAAAAGTTCAAAACATCATTCGTGAAGTAGGACTTTTGGCTGAACACTTGACACGTTACCCTCATGAGTTCTCAGGTGGACAACGTCAACGTATCGGGATTGCTCGTGCCTTGGTTATGCAACCTGACTTCGTGATCGCGGATGAGCCAATTTCAGCCTTGGACGTTTCAGTGCGTGCCCAAGTTTTGAACTTGCTCAAGAAATTTCAAAAAGAATTGGGCTTGACCTATCTCTTTATCGCCCACGATTTGTCAGTAGTTCGTTTCATCTCTGATCGTATCGCGGTAATTTATAAGGGTGTCATTGTTGAAGTGGCTGAAACTGAAGAATTGTTTAACAATCCAGTTCATCCATACACACAAGCACTTTTATCAGCTGTGCCGATTCCAGATCCAATCTTGGAACGTAAGAAAGTTTTGAAAGTCTATGATCCTAATCAACATGACTACGAAACTGATAAACCTTCTATGGTTGAAATTCGTCCAGGTCATTACGTTTGGGCTAACCAAGCAGAATTGGAACGCTATAAAAAAGAAATGAAATAATCAATAAAGTTTTATAATCTAGCTAGAAGTTTTCTAGTAAGATTATGAAACTTTTTTATTTTACAGATAAAAGCTTGATTATCTATAAGAATTTGATATACTGAATACAATAAAAATAGAATAGTAATAGTCGGAGTAATCAAGGGAGAATCACATGGACAACCAACCAAATTTTTTTACAGGAATGGCTAGAATTATTGGGACATGCCTCTGGGTAAAAGGAATGGAAGTACTGACTGAGAAGAAGGAATCTGAATCGGAAGTGGTAAAGGTTGCTAAATTTTTGACGGCTTATAAATTGCTATCTTCCTTACCTTGGATTGCGGGACTTCCTAGAAAGGAAGATAAAAAATGAAATTTATTTGGGATATTTTATTTTATATCCTAGTCAAGCCACTGATTACGATTGTAGAATTCATTTGGTATCACATTTGTTTATTTTTTTATGAATTCCTTTTAAATTTGTTATATTCGATTTTTAACTGGATTTATAACTGGCTTTTTAGTTTATTTTAAAAGACTCTGAAAGAAATCAAAAGGATGAGTAATTTACTCATCCTTTTTCTATTTATCTAAATCTTTATAGATTTATTGGGATCACTCTTTTTTACCTTTTAGCAAGAAGGCAGAAGTTAAAGCTAGACTGAGACTTGCCATGAAGAGGAGTGGGCTAGACTCTTCTCCGGTGGCAGGAAGCTGTTTGTCATTTGTAGAATTTTCACCATTGAGCTGGTTTTTATTTGCTAATGGACTAGCTTCTTCGATTTGACTTGAGCTTGGTTGTTGGACTTCTGTTTCAGTCTTGTAGACGATAGCATAAGTAGTCAAATCAATGGTGAGAAACTCAAGCATGCCATCACGAATCTCGAAATCTTGTGCTTTCATGTCTTTTTCTGAACTGAAGCGATAGAATTCTTGGACTGTGCCAGAAATTGGTAATCGAACGAGGACAGCACCTTTTGCTTGGATTAGTTGACCATTCTCATTCTTGAGTTGAATCGCGTAGGCATCATATCTCTTGCCCAAGAGTTCTTGCTTCCCTACTTTCTGGATTTCAAGATAGCTTGCTTCAGCTAACTCATTTTCTCCGCTGATGACTTTAACTCCTGTAGCCTGGTCTTTTAAGGCTTTGAGTTTAAACTCAGGAAGAGAAATGCTTGGAGCCGCCTGGTCGCTCGCAGTACCGATAGGTCCAGTGTACTCAGGGACATCCACAATAGGAGCCGCTTGATCGCTCGCAGTACCGATAGGTTCGGTGTACTCAGGGACATCCACAATAGGAGCCGCTTGGTCGCTCGCAGTACCGATAGGTCCGGTGTATTCAGGGATATCTACGATAGGAGCTTCCTGTTCCCCTGCAGTACCGATAGGCTCAGTGTATTCAGGGACATCCACGATAGGAGCTTCCTGGTCGCTCGCAGTACCGATAGGCTCAGTGTATTCAGGAATATCCACGATAGGAGCTTCCTGTTCCCCTGCAGTACCGATAGGCTCAGTGTATTCAGGGACATCCACGATAGGAGCTTCCTGTTCCCCTGCAGTTCCAATTGGGTCAGTATATTCAGGGATGGTCACTACTGGAGCGGGCTCGTCACCCTTACTTGTAACGACTTTTTCTTCCGCAGGTGTATTTTCACCCTTTGGAAAGACAGTTACAATCGTACTGCTTCTTGTTTCTCCTAGGATAGCATAAGCTTCTATTGCATTGCCAGCTTTGCCGTCCGTAGTTTCAGGGATGTCGATTTGCACCTTCTTATCCTTGATGGTTAGGACAGTTTGCTCACCAGAAGTGACAAGATGATCGTCATCGACTTTTCTAAGTAAGAGAGGGTCTTTGACACCAGGGAATGTCACAGCTACAGCATCCCAATTACCAGTTGGTAAAGTAAGGGTAACTGTTTTATCTTCTGCCTTAATTGGTTCGAGGATTGGTGTATCTAGTGATACTGATGGAGCTTTTAGAATATCAAATGAATCAAGAGAGATTTTCTTTCGACCTTCAGGAGAATCTGGGTCCACTTTCAAGGTTAGGACATGGTCACCATCTGCTAAATTAGTGAATTCTCCAATCAATGCTCCTTTTTCGGTAGCTCCGGCAGTGTAAAAGTCAAGGCTTGGCATTTCTTTTCCATCGAGTGTCACAAGTGCCTTGCCAAGGGCAGATGTTTTCAGTCCATAGATACGGATACCTGTACCGGAGAATGGAATTCTTGCAGTTGCTTCAGAAGCGAGACTCTCATCTGCATTAATATCTGCATATTTCTCTGTAGAAGCATAGAGTTCCGCATCAGTCCAGTCTTTAAATGCTGAGCCGTACTGGATACGAGAATCACGATCATCTATTTTCTCAACGGTTTCTCCCTGTCCTGGGAAGACCTTGAAGTAGTCTAAGGAAATTTTTGAGCGTTCACTTCCACGTCCCTTATGTTCACGCTTAACAGTGATAGTCATGAGGTGAGGGCCTGAAGATAGATTTGTATAACGACCGATTAGGACGCCCTTTTCAGTAGCACCAGCTGTATAGAAATCAAGCTCTCCAACAGATTTGCCATCGATTGTAACCTCAGCAAGTCCTAATTGAGAAGATTTGAGTCCGTAGATTTCAATTCCAGGACCATTGAAAGGAATTGTCGCGGTTGCATCCTTATCGGAATAATTCCCATTTGAGATATCGGCGTATTTTTCGGTTCCACCAAATAGTTCTGAGTCAGACCAGTCTCCAAAGGCAGCGCCATACTGAATGCGAGAGTCACGATCGTCCATGAGCTCACTAAAGGCGGAAATTGAAGCAACATCAGAAACAGGTGTTGAACGGTCTCCTAGCATAGCCTTAACGGTATAAGTATAGGCATGGCTTGAATCAATAGAACGGTCGATAAAGCGAGTTTGGTTTGTTGTAAACTCACGGACAGTAGAAGTTTGACCAGTTTCATCTTTACTTTCCCGATGGATGACATAATGAGTCGCCCCTTCAACTGTATTGAAATTGAGTTCTGCCGTCGTTGAATCTTTTCGTTGTGCGGTTAGACGGGTGATACGACCAGGGAAGTTTTCAAAGGTGATGACATCGCCCTTTTGAGTTGCAAGCTGGATGCGATTGTCTTTGATGCGGCTTGCTTGCACTTCCTTACCGTTAACCTTGA
This sequence comes from Streptococcus sp. Marseille-Q6470, assembly GCF_946902905.1. Taxonomy (NCBI): domain Bacteria; kingdom Bacillati; phylum Bacillota; class Bacilli; order Lactobacillales; family Streptococcaceae; genus Streptococcus; species Streptococcus sp. Marseille-Q6470. The sequence goes on along the minus strand of NZ_OX336385.1, from coordinate 982,314 downwards.
CAAGGCTAGATTCGATATTTGGATAGTCTACGACTAAGTCTCCACCCACATTAGAAAGGAAGGATAGTGTTTCAAGATTCTTTTCTTTCCATTTCATGCTGACTTCAAAGTTACCACGAGCTACTAGACCTGAGACTTGACCATCTTTCCATGCATCTGGAAGGGCTGGTAATGGGGCAATGTAGCCGGTGTGAGACTGAAGGAGCATTTCTGCCATACCGCTGGTTGCACCAAAGTTCCCATCAATTTGGAAAGGCGCGTGCGTATCCCAGAGGTTTTCTAGAGTTGAGGATCTGAGTTGTTCTGCCAGCAAACGATGGGCACGATTTCCATCTAGGAGACGAGCCCAGAGGTTGATTTTATTAGCCTTAGACCAACCGGTACCACCATCTCCACGATGGTTTAGGGTTACGCGTGCTGCTTCCAGATATTCAGGCTGATCTTTGCCAAATAAGGTTCCTGGGAAGAGCCCAACTAGATGAGAAACGTGACGGTGATGGTTTTCAATTCCTTCATTAGTGAATTGAGGACTGTCTTCTTCGTACCATTCCTTGATACGGCCATCTTGGTTGATATGAAGTGGTTTGAGCTTGTCAAATTTAGCTTTCACTTCGGTAACCAAGTCTTGGTCGACATTGAGATGATTGGCTGCTTCCATATAGTCGTGGAATAGCTGCCAAACCAGAGATTGGTCGAAGGTGTTTCCAATCGTGATGGTTCCATGTTCTGGTGAGTAAGATGGAGAAGATACCCAGCGGTCACTAGATTTGTCGTAGTGCAAGAAGGAATTCCAGAACTTGGCTGTTTCCTTGAGCATTGGATAAATCTTTTCTTTGAGATAGGTCTCATCCTTGGTGAATTTGTAGTAGTCATAGACGTTCTGCATCATCCAAGCATTGGCTGCAGGAGACCAACCCCAATAATAGTTCCAACCTGGTGTTGTCCAGCCAAATGGTGTTGCCTGAGTATGGACCAGCCATCCGTTTTCTTGGCCTTCTTTGGATTCGATCCCTGCATATTCCTTAGCAGCGATACGGCCATAGTAGCGCATGTCATCAATGTAATTGATCATTGGCTTAGCCGTTTCCGCAAGATTGTTCATGTAGGCAGGCCAGTAGTTCATCTGTAGATTGACATTGAGGTGGTAATCGGAGTTCCAAGGTGGATTGTCTACAGCATTCCAGACTCCTTGTAAGTTGGCTGGCAGAGCATCTGTCCGGTCACGAGAAGAACTGATAAGGAGGTAACGTCCATATTGGAAGAAGAGCTCTTCTAGTTTTTGTCCTTTTTCTGGGTTATAGGTATGGAGAGCTTCTTTGGTAGTTTGGCTAGATTTGTTGCCCCCAAGATTTAGTTGAACACGGTTGAAAAGACTTTGATAGTCCTTGATGTGGTTATTTTTTAGGGTTTCATAATCTTTTGCCTTGGCAGCTTCGACGATAGATTTAACAGTATTTTCTAGGTCAATATCCTTGCGATAGTTGGTTTTTGGATTTTGAGCAAAATTGGTCTTGGCACTGAGTAAAAGGGTCGCATAGCTGGCTCCAGTGACGGTCAAATAGCCGTCTTGAGCAGTGACTTGTCCGTCCGTCTTGATTCCAAGATAGGAAGCAAATTTCAGACCATTGTCTTTGACAGTTCCTTTGAGCAAAATACCATGTGAATCAGTCGTAACTGCTCCTTGTTTATAATTCGAATATTCCCAAGAGTAATCTCCATTCGCAAGTAAATCTTCTGTCAAGCTATTCCAAAGGGTAAAATCAAGGGTCTTATCCCCTTTTTTACTCAAGTGGGTCACAGTAACATCGTCAGGATAGCTAGAGAAGGTTTCGCGTTTAAAGTTTGTCCCGTCCTGGGTATAAGAAGTAGTCGAGATAGCCTCAGAAATATCTAAGCCACGATGGTAGTCGGTAACATTCTCCAAGCCTTTCTTTTGGTTGTTAAAGACCATAAAGATATCACCAAAAGATAAGTAACGACCATACTGAGCATTGTTTGGTCCTACGAGGTTACGCTCAGCTAATTGTTTGGCTTTTTGGCGGTTTCCTTCTTCCAATGCTTTACGAATTTCTGCTAAGACCTTATAGCGGTCCTGATAGTTTCCTCCGTTGTAGTCGGTGCTATCCGGTTTTGGACCTCCAGACCAAAGAGTTTTTTCGTTGTATTGGATTCTTTCTTCACCGATTAATCCAAAAACCTTAGCCCCCATTTCACCGTTTCCGACAGGCAAGGCTTGTTTTTCCCAGCCGTCATAAGAAGGAGCAGTTGGTTGGTCGTAATGAAGTTGATAGTTTTCTTGCTTAGTCATAGGAAGTTCTGGCTTTTCACTCTCCTTATTTTCAGAAGGTTCAACTACAGCGTTAGTCTCTGATTGATGATGTGTTTGAGGTAATTCCTTTTCAGGTTTTACCTCTTTGTCAGCTAATTCAGTAGAAGGATGAGTGTCTGTGCTTGGCTGATTCTCCGTCTTTGCTTGACTTGGTTCCTCTACTTTGACATCTACTTTAACCGTCGTCTCACTAACATTCGTTTGATTGTCCTTCACTTCGAGGCTTTCAGCAGCTACATTCTGTGTCGCTAGAAAAACAGCTCCCAGTAAAACAGAAGCAGTACCAATGGTCAATTTTCGGATGCTATACTTACAGGATTTTTCCCAATAGCTTTTCTCCATAAAAACTCCTTTCTCAATTCTGTAAGCGCATACATTTTCTGGTAAAAAAATAAGCCTTGCAGAAAGATGTTTCCTTTGTTTTGTATAATCTTAATATAGCAAATAAATCGATCCAATGCAAGGCTTTTTAGGAAAAACGGTGTTGTTTTACCAAATTTTAGTTCTTTTTTAATTCTATTAAAATAAAAAAGATGAGAGCTGAAAAAATCTGAGCAATCACCTACCATTTATGTAAGCGTAAATCAAACTAGTCAGGCGTGGGACTTTATGGTATAATATAGAAGATTCAAAAAGAAACAGGAGAAATATTATGGACCTTATTTTAGCAATTGTATTGATTGTTTTAGCTTTTCTAGGTGGAGCACTTGGAGGAATGTACTTGGTACGTAAGCAAATCGAAAAAGAATTTGCGGATAACCCACGTTTGAATGCAGAAGCAGTTCGTACTCTTTTGAGTGCAAATGGTCAAAAACCAAGCGAAGCTAAGGTACAACAAGTTTACCACCAAATCATTCGCCAACAAAAAGCAGCCCTTGCTAACAATAAAAAGAAATAAATAGGAAAAGTCTGGGATGAAAATTCCAGACTTCTCACTATGTTCAACTGATATTTAGAGCGAAGACTTTTTCCTTGCATTCTATTGATATTTGATTATGATTAAGAGAGAGACAGTTGGGACTTCACAGACTGTCAAAAATTTCGGTAAGAAATATAATGATAATGAACTATCAATCAGAAAAATAAGACTAGAAAGAAGACTGTATGGATAATCGACCAATTGGTTTTTTGGATTCGGGCGTTGGAGGCTTGACCGTTGTACGTGAGCTCATGCGCCAGCTTCCTCATGAAGAAATCGTCTATATTGGAGATTCGGCACGGGCACCTTACGGGCCTCGTCCTGCTGAGCAAATTCGTGAATATACTTGGCAGTTGGTCAACTTTCTTTTGACTAAGGATGTCAAGATGATTGTCATCGCTTGTAATACTGCAACAGCAGTTGTTTGGGAAGAAATCAAGTCCAAGTTGGATATTCCTGTGCTGGGTGTCATCTTGCCTGGGGCTTCAGCGGCTATCAAATCTAGCCAAGGTGGGAAAATTGGTGTGATTGGAACACCGATGACAGTACAATCAGACATCTATCGTCAAAAAATCCATGATCTAGATCCGGATTTGCAAGTGGAAAGTTTGGCCTGTCCCAAATTTGCTCCTTTGGTTGAGTCTGGTGCCCTTTCAACCAGTGTGACCAAGAAAGTAGTCTATGAAACCCTACGTCCCTTGGTCGGAAAAGTGGACAGCCTGATTTTGGGCTGTACTCATTATCCGCTTCTCAGACCCATTATTCAAAATGTCATGGGGCCTAAGGTTCAACTGATTGATAGTGGAGCGGAGTGTGTGCGGGACATCTCTGTCTTGCTCAATTATTTTGAAATCAATCGTAGCCGTGATGCAGGCCCGCTGCAACACCGATTTTATACAACAGCGAATAGTCAGAGTTTTGCCCAGATTGGTGCAGAATGGTTAGAAAAAGAGATTCATGTGGAGCATGTAACATTATGACAAACAAAATTTATGAATACAAGGATGACCAGGACTGGTATGTAGGTGTCTGGGACGTCTACGGTGGAATCTATAGCCTCATAAAAGATCCTCTTGATCTTGATTTTATGGATTTGGCTCGCATTTTCCGTGATGAGGGAAATGGTTTTCCAATCACGATTACGGTAATGCGCTGGTCTTCCAACTTCCGCTTGCTATCTTTTATCGTTGAGATTTTAAATGCAGAAGCAGGTCGAAACTTGGAAGTCATTCAACGCCAAGGTACCTTGCTCTTAGTTGAAAATGGACAACTCTTGCATGTTGAATTACCTAAAGAAGGAGTCGATGTGGAAGCCTTCTTTGAGACAAACAAGGTCAGAGAAACTTTGCTGATTGCGACTCGTAACGAGGGTAAAACCAAGGAATTTCGTGCTATCTTTGACAAACTTGGCTTTGATGTGGAGAATCTCAATGATTATCCAGACCTGCCTGAAGTTGCTGAAACCGGTATGACCTTTGAAGAAAATGCTCGTCTTAAGGCAGAAACTATCTCTAAATTAACAGGCAAGATGGTTTTGGCAGACGACTCAGGTCTTAAAGTCGATGTCCTCGGTGGATTGCCAGGTGTCTGGTCAGCTCGTTTTGCAGGAGTGGGAGCCACTGACCAGGAAAACAATGCTAAGCTTTTGCATGAATTAGCCATGGTCTTTGAACTCAAGGACCGTTCGGCACAATTCCACACCACCTTGGTCGTGGCTAGCCCAGGTAAGGAAAGCTTGGTGGTCGAAGCCGATTGGCCAGGCTACATTAACTTTGAACCTAAGGGAGAAAATGGTTTTGGTTATGATCCTCTTTTCCTAGTAGGAGAAACAGGCAAGTCATCAGCTGAATTAACCCTTGAAGAAAAAAATAGTCAATCTCACCGTGCCTTAGCCGTTAAGAAACTTTTGGAGGTATTTCCATCATGGCAAAGCAAACCATCATTGTAATGAGTGACTCCCATGGAGATAGCTTGATTGTAGAAGAAATACGTGATCGCTATCTTGGGAAAGTTGATGCCATTTTTCACGATGGTGACTCGGAGCTTCGCCCTGATTCACCGCTCTGGGAAGGAATTCAGGTGGTCAGAGGCAATATGGATTTTTATTCAGATTATCCAGAACGCTTAGTGACTCAACTGGGTCCTACCAAGATTATCCAGACTCATGGACACTTATTTGACATTAACTTCAACTTCCAAAAACTAGATTTCTGGGCTCAAGAGGAAGATGCAGATATCTGCCTCTATGGGCACTTGCATGTACCAAATGCATGGATGGAAGGAAAGACCCTCTTTTTAAATCCAGGTTCTATCAGTCAGCCACGTGGAACTATCAGAGAATGCCTCTATGCCCGTGTGGAGATTGATGATAGCTACTTTAAAGTGGACTTTTTGACACGTAATCATGAGGTTTACCCAGGATTGTCCAAGGAGTTTGCTCGATGATTGCCAAAGAATTTGAACTCTTTTTGCTGGAGCAAGAGGAAACCTTTTTGACTCCTGCCGAAAATTTGGCTGTACTCATTGATACTCACAATGCAGATCATGCAATTCTCCTTCTTAGCCAGATGACCTATACCAGAGTGCCGGTAGTGACTGCTGAGAAAAAATTTGTTGGAACCATTGGTCTTAGAGATATTTTTGCATACCAAATGGAGCAAGGTTTGAGTCAGGAAGTCATGGCAGATATGGATATCGTTCACATGACAAAGAAGGATGTTGCAGTGGTGGCTCCAGATTATACACTGACAGATGTTTTACATAAGCTAGTGGATGAGTCTTTCCTGCCAGTCGTTGATAAGGATGGTATTTTCCAAGGGATTATCACACGGAAGTCAATCCTCAAGGCGGTCAATGCTCTCCTGCATGATTTTAGTAAGGAATATGAGATTCGAAGCAAATGAGAGAATGGATTTTAACATTTTTAGAAGAAAAGCAAAATCTATCTAGTAATTCTAAACAGTCTTATAAATATGACTTGGAGCAGTTTTTAGATCTTATTGGAGAACGAATTTCTGAGACAAGTTTAAAAATCTACCAAGCTCAATTATCAAATTTTAAAATGAGTGCCCAAAAGCGTAAAGTTTCTGCTTGTAATCAATTTCTTTACTTTTTATACCAGAAAGGAAAGATTGGCACCTTTTATCGTTTAGAATTGCCGAAACAGGCTGAAAAAAAACAAGTCAAGTCAGAACTTTTAGACTTGAGTTCTTTCTGGCAAGAAAGTACCTATCCAGAAGGGCGTTTAATAGCATTATTGATAGTGGAATTAGGCCTCTTGCCTAGTGAAATTCTAGCCATAAAAATAAGTGATGTGAATCTAGATTTTCAAGTGTTGAGAATCAATAAAGCTTCTCAACAAAGAATCTTGAGTCTTCCCACAAAATTACTTGCAGAGTTAGAATCCTTGATGGGACAGACCTACATCTTTGAAAAAACTGGTAAGCCATACTCTCGTCAATGGGCCTTTCGTCAGTTAGAATCCTTTCTAAAGGAAAAAGGTTTTGCAGATTTATCGGCTCAAGGATTGAGAGAACAGTTTATATTAAGACAAATCGAAGAAAAGGTTGACTTGTACGAAATCGCTAAAAAATTAGGATTAAAGACAGTCATGACCTTAGAAAAATATAGATAATGGATATTAAATTAAAAGATTTTGAAGGGCCTTTGGACTTGCTCTTACACTTGGTTTCAAAGTATCAGATGGATATCTATGATGTACCGATTACAGAAGTTATTGAGCAGTATCTAGCCTACATATCAACCTTACAAGCCATGCGTTTAGAAGTGGCAGGTGAATATATGGTGATGGCTAGCCAACTGATGCTGATCAAAAGTCGTAAGCTCTTGCCAAAGGTTGCGGAAGTGTCTGATTTAGAGGATGACCTAGAGCAGGATCTCCTTTCTCAGATTGAAGAATACCGTAAGTTTAAACTTTTGGGAGAGCAGTTGGAAGTCAAGCACCAAGAACGAGCTCAATATTACTCAAAAGCACCGACAGAGTTAATTTACGAAGATGCTGAACTTGTGCATGATAAGACCACGATCGATCTTTTCTTAGCCTTTTCAACCTTACTGACCAAGAAAAAGGAAGAATTCTCGAAAAACCATACAACCATTTTACGAGATGAGTATAAGATTGAGGATATGATGGTCATTGTTCGGGAAGCCTTGGTAGAAGGGCAACAACTATGCCTACAGGATTTGTTTAAAGAAACCAAGGATTTGCAAGAGGTTATTACCCTCTTTTTAGCAACCTTAGAGTTGATTAAAACCCAAGAAATTCTCTTGATTCAAAAAGAGAGTTTTGGAGATATTTATCTCATAAAAAAGAATGAGGAAAATCAAGTAGAGCAAAGTCAGGCTTGATTGAGAGGAAGTATGAGTACTTTAGCAAAAATAGAAGCGCTCCTGTTTGTGTCAGGTGAAGATGGGATTAGGGCTCGTCAGTTAGCAGAGCTCTTATCGTTACCACCAACAGGGGTTCAGCAGAGTCTTGAAAAATTAGCCAAAAAGTATGAAAAAGACGAGGATTCTAGTTTGGCCCTGATTGAGACAGGAGGTGCCTACAGATTGGTAACCAAGCCTCAATTTGCAGATGTTTTGAAGGAATATTCTAAGGCGCCAATCAACCAGAGTCTATCTCGGGCTGCGCTTGAAACCCTGTCCATTATTGCCTATAAGCAACCTATCACACGTATAGAAATCGATGCTATTCGTGGGGTTAATTCGAGTGGAGCTTTGGCAAAGTTACAGGCCTTTGACTTGATACGAGAAGACGGAAAAAAAGAGGTTCTTGGTCGCCCTAATCTCTATGTAACTACGGATTATTTTCTAGATTACATGGGTATTAACCATTTGGAAGAATTGCCTGTGATTGACGAGCTTGAAATTCAAGCACAAGAAAGCCAATTATTTGGTGAAAGGATAGAAGAAGATGAGAATCAATAAATATATTGCCCACGCAGGTGTGGCCAGTAGGAGAAAAGCAGAAGAGTTGATCAAGCAAGGCTTGGTGACTGTTAACGGTCAGGTAGTACGTGAATTAGCGACAACCATCAAGTCTGGTGATAAGGTTGAGGTTGAGGGCCAACCCATCTATAACGAAGAAAAGGTTTACTATATGCTCAATAAACCACGTGGAGTGATTTCCAGTGTAACAGATGATAAGGGACGTAAGACGGTTGTCGATCTTTTGCCTAATGTGAAAGAGCGTATCTACCCTGTGGGACGTTTGGACTGGGATACATCAGGTGTCTTGATTTTGACAAATGATGGTGACTTTACCGATGAGATGATTCACCCACGTAATGAAATCGATAAGGTCTATGTTGCGCGTGTAAAAGGGATTGCCAACAAAGAAAACCTTCGCCCCTTGACTCGAGGAGTTGAGATTGATGGCAAGAAAACCAAGCCAGCTGTCTATGAAATTCTCAAAGTGGACCCAGTTAAAAACCGCTCAGTTGTTCAATTGACCATCCATGAAGGACGTAACCACCAAGTTAAAAAAATGTTTGAAGCTGTAGGTCTTCAAGTTGACAAGTTGTCACGGACCCGTTTTGGACACCTAGACTTGACAGGTCTCCGTCCAGGTGAATCCCGTCGTCTCAATAAAAAGGAAATTAGCCAACTACATACTATGGCTGTAACCAAGAAATAATGAAAAGAATGTTAATTGCGCCTGTGCGATTTTACCAACGCTTTATATCCCCGGCTTTTCCGCCTTCTTGTAGATTTGAACCAAGCTGTTCAAACTACATGATTCAGGCTATTGAAAAGCATGGATTTAAGGGGGTTCTCATGGGATTGGCACGGATTTTACGATGTCATCCTTGGTCTGAAATAGGTAAGGATCCTGTTCCGGACCACTTTTCTTTAAAGAGAAATTCAAAGTAAAAAGAGGCTAGGACAAAAGTCCTAGCCTCTCAATTGTCTTTGGATTGTCGAGCAAGACGCAGTGGTTGAGTGGGTTCTACTAGGCTGATTTCATCAGCTTTTACAGCCTTATACTCTTCGAAAATCAAATTCAAACCACGTCAGCGTCGCCTTACCGTACTCAAGTACAGCTTGCGGCTAGCTTCCTAGTTTGCTCTTTAATTTTCATTGAGTATTACTCAACTGTGCGGAGGTGGGACGACGAAATCGAATTCTAACGAATGACCGATTTCTGTCCCACTCTCTTTTTTTGTTTCAAGGAGTAATTTGCTGGGTAAAATATCGATTTCTACTACCCTTCTCCTATAAAAAGTGGTAAAATGGTGGAAAGAAAGAAGGAACTGAAATGACAACATTATTTTCTAAAATCAAAGAAGTAACAGAACTTTCTGCTATCTCAGGTCATGAAGCACCTGTTCGCGCTTATCTTCGTGAAAAACTAACACCTCACGTGGATGAAGTAGTGACAGATGGGTTGGGTGGCATTTATGGTATCAAACATTCAGAAGTTGCGAATGCTCCACGCGTCTTGGTGGCATCTCATATGGATGAAGTAGGCTTTATGGTTAGTGAAATCAAACCAGATGGAACTTTCCGAGTAGTCAGCATTGGTGGTTGGAATCCAATGGTTGTTAGTAGCCAACGTTTTAAACTCTTTACTCGCCAAGGACGTGAAATTCCAGTAATTTCAGGTTCAGTGCCTCCACATTTGACTCGTGGCACAGGTGGGCCAACCATGCCGGCTATTTCAGATATCGTTTTTGACGGTGGTTTTGCGGATAAGGCTGAGGCTGAAAGCTTTGGTATCCGTCCTGGAGATACCATCGTCCCAGATAGTAGTGCAATCCTAACAGCAAACGAAAAAAATATCATCTCAAAAGCCTGGGATAACCGTTATGGTGTTCTCATGGTTAGCGAGTTGGCTGAAAACTTATCAGGTCAAAAACTAGGAAATGAACTTTACCTTGGGGCTAACGTCCAAGAAGAAGTTGGCCTTCGTGGAGCCCACGCATCAACAACAAAATTTGACCCAGAAGTATTTCTTGCTGTGGATTGTTCACCAGCTGGTGATGTTTATGGTGGTCAAGGTAAGATTGGTGATGGAACCTTGATTCGTTTCTACGACCCAGGTCACTTGCTTCTCCCAGGCATGAAAGATTTCCTTTTGACAACTGCTGAAGAAGCTGGAATCAAATATCAATACTACTGTGGAAAAGGTGGAACTGACGCCGGGGCAGCTCATCTGAAAAATGGTGGTGTACCATCAACAACAATTGGTGTCTGTGCTCGTTATATCCACTCACACCAAACACTCTACGCTATGGATGATTTCCTTGAAGCACAAGCTTTCTTACAAGCCCTGGTTAAAAAATTGGATCGCTCTACTGTAGATTTGATTAAAAATTATTAAACAGCAAAGAGGGAGGTGATAGGGATGGAAGAACCAAACCTAGAAACCTTGATTCGGGATCTTTACAACAATGCCCGTCAGAATCTTAGTGAAGATTTAGTGGTTGCACTTGTAGAGACTGCTAAGCAATTACCAAGCATCAATGAGCGGTTGCTAGCGGTGCGTCTTTCAGGTCTGGTTACTCTTGAACTGCTCAAGAACCCTAAAACACCAGCACCAGAGTTAGTCAATCTGGCCCGCTTTATCAAAAGAGAGGAAGCCAAGTACAGGGGTTCTGCTGCCTCTGCCCTTATGATTGGGGAACTATTTAAAATGCTTTGATTCCATTGTGAATCAAAGCATTTTTCTATCCATTAGAAAAGAGACTCTCAAATAAGAGACGAAAAAACCACCTAAGTCAAGGTGGCTTCTTATCTATTAAATTTGTTCTGCTAGAACCTTTTCAGCAAGGTTCATAGCGTGGTCTGATACACGAGTGTAGTGTGAAATAATATCGATAAAGTTGACACCTGCTTGGGTAGAACATTCTCCGTTATTTAGACGTTTGATGTGAGTCTTACGAAGGACACGTTCCATGTTATTGATGGCATCATGACGTTCAATAAGAGATTCTGCTTTCTCGAGGTCGTTGTTTTCCACACTCTCAAGAGCCTCTTTGACGAATTCACTAGTTTTAAGATAAATCTCTGCTAGTTCTTCTAAGGCAGCCTCAGAGAATTGAACATTCTTGCGTTGCAAGTAATCATTAAGATTAAGCAGGGCTTCTGCGTGGTCTCCGATACGTTCCAAGTCTCGTGAAGAGTCAAGGATATTTGTTAAGACTTCACTCTCTTTTTGGCTCAAAGCTTCACCAGATAAACTAATGAGGTAACGAGTCAATTTTTCATCAATGGTATTGATAGCTTCTTCAGTCTTATGTCCCTTCTCTGCAACTTTTTCATTAGAGTTGATGATATAGTCGTAAGAGAGGTCAAAGGCTTTAGCAGCATAATTACCCAAGTGTAGAAGTTCTTTTTTAGCATTTCCAAGAGCGATAGATGGAGCTTGTTTGATCAGTTGCTCATCAAGGTAGAGAGGTTCGTATTTGACAACTTCGTCTTCTCCAGGGATAAGCTTGGTTACCAAGAAGGCAAGAGCTCCGATGAATGGGAACTGTATAATCGTGTTGGTAATGTTAAAGGTTCCGTGGGCAAAGGCAATGGTCATTTCTGGAGCTAGATTTAAGAAGCTCTCAAACCATTGGATTAAGCCTGTAAATGGAACGAGGAAGATAATACAGATAACAGTTCCGATAACGTTAAAGGCTACATGGGCTGCGGCTACACGTTTGGCTGCAATATTAGCACCCAAGGAAGCGATAATAGCAGTGATGGTTGTTCCGATGTTATCTCCAAAGAGAACTGGTAGGGCACCCTGAAGGTCAATCAGATGGCTAGCGTAGAGATTTTGTAGGATCCCGATGGTTGCGGAGGAGGCTTGAATCAGAAGGGTTAAACCTGTTCCGACAAGAACACCCAAGATTGGATTTTTACTAAGTTCTACCATGTAGTCTTTAAAGACTTGTAAATCCTTAAGGGGTTCCATAGCGCCACTCATAAGATTGAGGGCAAAGAAGATACCACCGACACCAAAGAGGATTCGTCCAACATTATTTATCGAGCGATTTTTTGTAAAGAAGAGGCAGACAGCTCCGATAAAGAGCATCGGTAAAGCGTAGTCTCCCAATTTAAAACCGATGATAAAGGATGTGACGGTTGTTCCAATATTGGCTCCCATAACAATCCCAATAGCCTGACGCAGGGTCAATAGTCCGGCACTAACCAGACCAACTGTAATAACCGTAACACCTGAACTCGATTGAATCAGGGCAGTCATCCCAATTCCAACTAAAATTCCAAAGAAAGGATTGCTAGTATATTTGTCAATGTAATATCGAAGACGATCTCCAGCTGCTTGTTGCAAACCGTCTCCCATGGTCTTGATACTATACAAAAATAGACCCAGACCACCTAAAAAGTGAAAAATAATTTCCTGCCAATTAATGGACATTTCCTTTTTCCTCCGAAAAATAATCACGGAATTTCTCCCATTCTATTTTAAAGGATTAATAGCAATCTAACAAGTAGTAAATGAAGTTTTTTAAGAAAAATGCTAGTAAAAGTAGAAAAATGCTTCTGATTGTCTAATTTATATCATTTATTCACTCCTTTATAGATATTTATGGGCAAGTGTTGACTCTACTTATAAATATCGTAAAATGAAAATGAACAGTTCTGCTACTTTAAGGGCAGTTACTTTTTTTAAATAAAAATAAAGCGCTTACTTTTGGAAGTAAAAGGAGAAAAAATGAAGAATCCATTTTTTGAGAAACGTTACCGCTATAGTATTCGAAAATTATCAGTTGGTGCCTGCTCTTTGATGATTGGTTCGGTTTTATTTGCCAACCAAGCTCTAGCAGAAGAAGTTGCAATCCCAGCGAATGAAACAACGACTACTGCCGTGGCTACAGAGCAAGCATCGCCAACCACATCAGAGCAATCAACTACAGCTTCACCTGAGGTATTAAAGCAGTTGGAAGAGACAGAAAACAAGGTTAGTGAACAACCTATTTCAGAAGAAAAACCAACCTTGGACCAATTGACTGCAGCTGATAAGGAAGTAGCTAGTCCGGTTGCTGAAGCGCCTAAGGCTGAAGAGGCACCTGTAGCTACAGAAAATAAGGCTGAAGAGAAAGCAACTGTCTCAGATGTTCCTAAGAAAGAAGAAAAAAGTCTTCGACCAAAAGAAATTAAGTTTGACACTTGGGAAGATTTGTTGAAATGGGAATCGGGTGCCCGTGAAGACGACGCTATTAATCGTTCTTCAGTTGAATTGGCTAAACGTTACCGTGGGCATGTAGTCAACGAAAAAGCCAATAAGGATGCCAAGGTTGAAGCTCTTGCCAATACCAACTCTAAGGCCAAAGACCACGCTTCTGTAGGTGGTGAAGAGTTTAAAGCCTATGCTTTTGACTACTGGCAATACTTGAATTCAATGGTCTTCTGGGAAGGGCTTGTTCCAACTCCAGACGTGATTGATGCTGGTCACCGTAATGGTGTCCCAGTATTAGGTACTCTATTCTTCAACTGGTCTAATAGTATTGCAGACCAAGAAAAATTTGCTGCAGCCCTTCAACAAGACGAAGACGGTACTTTCCCTATCGCTCGTAAGTTGGTTGATTTGGCTAAATACTATGGATTTGATGGCTACTTTATCAACCAAGAAACAACAGGAGATATCGTAACGCCTCTTGGTAAGAAAATGCGTGATTTCATGCTTTATACCAAGGAATATGCAGCTCAAGTTAATCATCCAGTCAAGTATTCTTGGTACGATGCCATGACTTATGAATATGGCCGTTACCATGAGGATGGACTTGGTGAGTACAACTATCAATTCATGGAAAAAGAAGGCGATAAAGTACCTGCTGATCACTTCTTTGCAAACTTTAACTGGACTAAAGAGAAAAATGATTACTCTGTAACAATGGCGAAATGGCTAGGACGCAGTCAGTATGATGTTTTTGCAGGTTTGGAATTGCAACAAGGTGGTTCTTATAAGACAAAAGTGAAATGGGATGCCCTTTTTGATGAAAATGGCAAACTTCGCTTATCACTTGGTCTCTTTGCCCCTGATACTATCACTAGTCTTGGGAAGACAGGAGAAGACTATCACAAGAATGAAAATATCTTCTTCACAGGCTACCAAGGAGATCCAACTGGTCAAAAACCAGATGACAAGGACTGGTACGGAATTGCTAACCTAGTAGCTGACCGTACACCAGCAGTGGGACGTACCTTTACAACATCCTTTAACACTGGACATGGTAAAAAATGGTTTGTAGACGGTAAAGTTTCTAAGGATTCGGAATGGAACTATCGTTCTGTATCAGGTATCTTGCCTACATGGCGCTGGTGGCAAACTTCATCAGGTGCTAAACTTCAAGCTGATTATGACTTTGAAGATGCCTACAATGGAGGGAATTCACTCAAATTTGCGGGTGATTTAGCTGAAAATACCAACCAAGATGTTCGCCTTTACTCTACTAAACTGGAAGTAACAGATAAAACAAAACTTCGTGTTGCCCATAAAGGTGGTAAGGGAAGCAAGGTCTATGTGGAGTTTGCGACTCAGAAAAACTATACCTATGGTGGCGAGAATACTCGTAAAGAGCTGACTTTATCTGACGATTGGACAAAAGATGAATTTGATTTGAGTGCCTTGGCAGGTCAGACTATTTACGGCATCAAGCTCACTTTTGAAAATACTGCTGCCCTTAAGGGCTATCAATTTAACTTGGGTGAGTTGACTGTAACAGATAATCAAGAGGCTCCTCAAGCACCAACAGCTCTAAAAGTAGCTAAGCAATCTCTTAAAAATGCCCAAGAAGCAGAAGCCATTGTCCAATTTACTGGAAATAAAGATGCTGATTTCTATGAAGTTTATGAGAAGGATGGCGATGCTTGGCACCTATTGACAGGCTCATCTGCCACTACTATCTACCTACCAAAAGTTAGCCGTTCAGCTAGTGCAACTGGTACTAGTCAAGAGTTGAAGGTTGTCGCAGTTGGTAAGAATGGCCTTCGTTCTGAAGCAGCAACTACAAACTTTGACTGGGGAATGACTGTCCAAGACACAAGTCTTCCAAGACCATTAGCAGAAAATATCGTTCCAGGAGCGACTGTTATCGGAAGTACCTTCCCAGACACAGAAGGCGGCGAAGGTATCGAAGGTATGTTGAATGGAACTATCACTAGCTTATCTGATAAATGGTCTTCTGCTCAGTTGAGCGGTAGTGTTGATATCCGTTTGACACAACCACGCCGTGTCGTTAGATGGGTCATGGACCATGCCGGTGCTGGTGGAGAATCTGTCAACGATGGTTTGATGAATACTAAGGACTTTGACCTCTACTATAAGGATGAAGCTGGAGAATGGAAACTAGCCAAGGCTGTTCGTGGCAATAGAGCTCACGTTTCAGACATTACCCTTGATAGCCCAATTACGGCCCAAGACTGGCGTTTGAACGTCATTACGTCTGACAATGGAACACCATGGAAAGCCATTCGTATCTACAACTGGAAGATGTATGAAACTCTTGATACGGAGAGCCCAAACATCCCAATGGCTAAAGTTGCAGCGCGTGTTCTAACGGACAATAAGATTCAACTTGGATTCTCAGAAGTTCCTGCTGGAGCAACAATTACAGTCTATGACAAGGCAGATTCACAAACTCCTATCGCTAGTTTAAACACAGTAGTTGGAGGGGATCTAGCAACAGATCCATTGAGCTTTGAAAAACGTCCAAGCCTTCTTTACTACCGAACACAATTGCCAGGGAAAGAAATCAGTAATACCCTTGCTGTAACGATTCCTCAGGATGAAAGAAAGATTAAGTCTGTCAGTCTAGAAGTAGCACCTAAAAAGACAACTTACCAAAACGGCGAGGAATTGAATCTCAAAGGTGGTCTTCTTCGCGTCAAATATGAGGGTGAAGAAGCAGACGAAGTCATCAATCTCAGTCACGCAGGTGTAGTTGTTAACGGCTACGATGCTCACCATCATGGCGAACAAGAGTTAACGGTAACCTATCTTGGTCTTCCAGTTGCAGGTAGCTTTAAGGTTCAAGTCACTGGTGAAGAAGCTGGTCCAAAAGAAGTCGCAGCCTTGTATATTAGCAAGCAACCGAAAATTGACTACTTGGTAGGCGATGCTCTGAACTTATCAGAAGGCCGCTTTAAGGTCTTGTATGATGATGAAACGGAGACTGAACATAACTTTACAGACCAAGGAGTCGAAATTACAGGTTATGATGCTCAAAAAACAGGCCGTCAAAAACTTCAGTTGCACTATCAAGGACAAACTGTCGAATTTGATGTTCTAGTATCACCTAAAGCAGCTGTCAATGACGAATATCTGAAACAAGAAATCACATCTGCTCAAGGTCGCAAAGAAACAGTAGCTTATACATTTGCGGATGCAGTAAAACAAGCAGCTCTTGTTGAGAAGATTGATGCAGCAAAAGCGATTTTAGAAAACCATGATGCTAGTCAAGAAGCAGTCAACCAAGCTTTGAATGACTTGAAACAAGCTGGTGCAGACTTGAATGGTGTACAGGTTTATCAAGCAGCTAAAGAAGAACTTGAAACTCTACTAGGAAAAGTTCGTGAGAAAAATGCAGATGATCAAATCATCGCTCAAACAGAAACTCTCATTGGCTCAACAAATCCTACTCCAGAAGCCTTTGCGGACATGAAAGAAAAGCTGAATAAGAAACTAACTCCTGCAGAAGAAAGCCACCATGTGGGTAGCTTAGAAGAAGAAGCGGCTCCAACAGTTGAAGCTCTACCTGAGCTAGTGGTTGAAACAGAAACTCAAGTCTTCGAACGCCAAGAACGTCCAGCAGGAGACCTCTTGGTGGGAGAACGTCGTATTGTTCAGGCAGGTGTAGAAGGTCAGACTCGTCGTCTGATTGAAGTTGATGCTAAAGGCAACCGCACTCTTCTTGAGACAGAAGTAGTCAAGGAAGCAGTGGCTGAGATTACTGAAGTTGGTACGAAGGTAGAAAGCCGTGTTCAACCGCTAGATGGACAAAAAGATTTGACTATCAGCAATCCAACATTAGTAGTTGAGGAAGAAAAGGTTGCATACGGCCATGAAGAACGAGTAAATCCTAGTCTTCAAGCAGGAGAACGTCGTATCGTTCAGGCCGGAGTTGAAGGGCTTCGTAGAAATCTTGTAGAAGTTGACACAGAAGGCAACCGCAGTCTTAAGGGGACAGAAGTAGTCAAAGAAACTGTAACTGAGATTGTTGAGATTGGGCCAAAAGTGGATGCCCCAGCTGACAAACCTCTTGCCCCTGCTCCAGTAGCACAAGTAGCTAAGCAGGAAGTAGCACAAGCACAAGCTGAAAGACCTGAAGGAAAACAACTTCCAAGTACAGGTGAAGGAGTAGATGCAAATCTCCTTGCACTTGGATTGGTTGGAGTTCTAGGTGGCTTTGGACTTCTCGCTCAAAAGAAAAAAGAGGATTAAGCTAGATTTTTAATCTAAAATTGACTTCATAACAATAAAAAGATTTGACTTTTAAAAGTCAAATCTTTTTTTGTCTTGCTGAGGTTAAAAATGGGAGTACCTATTGTTACTTGAGGGATTCTCTAAATTTACCTGTGAGAAATGGTTCAGAGTAAAAGTTTAAGGTTTTGCTATCTCTTTTATTGATTTTGTGATATAATTAACACGTAAAAAAAAAGAAGGAGTCATATCTAATGGCAAAATTGACTGTTAAAGACGTTGACTTGAAAGGGAAAAAAGTTCTCGTTCGTGTTGACTTCAACGTACCTGTAAAAGATGGCGTGATCACTAACGATAACCGTATCACTGCAGCTCTTCCAACTATCAAGTACATCCTTGAACAAGGTGGACGTGCAATCCTCTTCTCTCACCTTGGACGTGTAAAAGAAGAAGCAGATAAAGAAGGTAAATCACTTGCTCCTGTAGCTGCTGACTTGGCTGCTAAATTGGGTCAAGAAGTTAAATTTATCCCAGGTGTTACTCGTGGTGCTGAATTGGAAGCAGCTGTTAACGCTCTTGAAGATGGACAAGTTCTCTTGGTTGAAAACACTCGTTACGAAGATGTTGACGGCAAGAAAGAATCTAAAAACGATCCTGAACTTGGTAAATACTGGGCATCACTTGGAGATGGTATCTTCGTAAACGATGCATTCGGTACAGCTCACCGTGCACACGCATCGAACGTTGGTATCTCAGCAAACGTTGATAAAGCTGTTGCTGGTTTCCTTCTTGAAAACGAAATTGCTTACATCAAAGAAGCAGTTGAAGCTCCAGAACGTCCATTCGTAGCTATCCTTGGTGGATCTAAAGTATCTGACAAGATCGGTGTTATCGAAAACTTGCTTGAAAAAGCTGATAAAGTTCTTATCGGTGGTGGTATGACTTACACATTCTACAAAGCACAAGGTATCGAAATCGGGAACTCACTTGTAGAAGAAGACAAATTGGATGTTGCTAAATCTCTTCTTGAAAAATCAAATGGTAAATTGATCTTGCCAGTTGACTCAAAAGAAGCGAACGCATTTGCTGACTACACTGAAGTGAAAGATACTGAAGGTGAAGCAGTAGACCCAGGATTCCTTGGTCTTGATATCGGTCCTAAATCAATCGCTAAATTCGACCAAGAATTGACTGGTGCGAAAACAGTTGTATGGAACGGACCAATGGGTGTATTTGAAAACCCTGACTTCCAAGCTGGTACAATCGGTGTGATGGACGCTATCGTGAAACAACCAGGCGTTAAATCAATCATCGGTGGTGGTGACTCAGCTGCTGCAGCGATCAACCTTGGACGTGCAGACAAATTCTCATGGATCTCTACTGGTGGTGGTGCATCTATGGAACTCCTTGAAGGTAAAGAACTTCCAGGTCTTGCAGCTTTGACTGAAAAATAAGAATATAAAAAAGAGGCTGGGACAAAAGTCCTAGCCTCTCAATTGTCTTTGAATTGTCAAGCAAGACGCAGTGGTTGAGTAGGCTCTACTAGGCTTTTTACAGCCCTACTTAACTGTGCGGAGGTGGGACGACGAAATCGAATTCTAACGAATGACCGATTTCTGTCCCACTCTCTTTTTTTACGCTCTTTTAAAGTTTGAGACTACCGAGGGATAATTGGACAGAATCCAAAAAAAACAGTAAAATAGAGGAATACCAATCTAAATGAAATTTGAGTGATGATCGTGGAAAAAATAGAGAATCTTACAAAAACAGCTATTTGTGGTATTATCAATGTCACCCCTGATTCTTTTTCAGATGGGGGCCAGTTTTTTGCTGTTGAGGAGGCCTTGAAACAGGCTAAAAAATTGATTGCTGAAGGTGCCACTATTTTAGATATCGGTGGGGAATCCACTCGACCTGGAAGTAGCTATGTTGAGATTGAAGAGGAAATCCAACGTGTGGTTCCAGTCATTAAAGCTATCCGTGCAGAAAGTGATGTTTTAATTTCGGTCGACACTTGGAAGAGTCAGGTAGCAGAAGCAGCTCTAAAAGCGGGTGCCAATATAGTCAATGACATTACAGGTCTCATGGGTGATGAGAAGATGGCGGAGGTGGTTGCGAAAGCAGAAGCTCAAGTCGTCATCATGTTTAATCCGGTCATGGCACGCCCTCAGCACCCTAGTTCGCTCATATTCCCTCATTTTGGATTTGGAGAGCCATTTACTGATAAAGAATTGACTGACTTTGAACAACTAGCAGTAGAAGAGTTGATGGCAGCTTTCTTCAACCGTGCTCTAAGGAGAGCAGAGAAAGCAGGGATTTCGAAAGACAAGATCATGCTAGATCCAGGGATTGGATTTGGTTTGACCAAGAAGGAAAACTTGCTCCTCCTACGTGATATCGATAAGTTGCATGAGATGGGCTATCCTATCTTTTTAGGAGTCTCTCGCAAGCGCTTTGTTATCAATATCCTTGAAGAGAATGGTTTTGAAGTCAATCCGGAAACTGAAGAAGGCTTCCGCAATCGGGATACTGCTTCGGCTCATGTGACTAGCATTGCTGCAAGACAAGGTGTAGAAGTGGTGCGCGTGCACGATGTAGTTAGTCATAAGATGGCAATCGAGATTGCAACAGCCATCCGTCTGGCTGATGATGCGGAAAATTTAGATTTGAAACAGTATAAATAAGATGAACAATAACGAAACGAATCAGTGGATAGCTAACTATCGGACAGACCAACCGCATTTTAGTTTGGAGAGGATGGTGGAGCTATTAGCCCTACGTGACAATCCCCACCTTAAGCTTAAGGTTATTCACATCGGAGGCACCAATGGCAAGGGTTCTACCATAGCTTTCTTGAAAACCATGTTAGAAAAGATGGGGCTTAGAGTTGGCGTCTTTAGCTCACCCTATCTGATTCATTACACGGACCAGATTGCTATTAACGGGGAATCCATCCCAGAAGCGAGATTAGAGACCTTGATGGCGGACTATCGCTCACTACTGGAAAGAGAGCATGCTCCGGCCTTACAAGGAACGACAGAGTTCGAGATTATCACTGCTATCGCTTATGACTATTTTGCTTCTGAGCAAGTTGATGTGGCCATTATGGAAGTAGGTATGGGTGGACTTTTGGATAGCACCAATGTTTGTCAGCCTATCTTAACAGGTATTACGACCATTGGGTTGGACCACGTAGCTTTACTAGGGGATAGCTTGGAAGCTATCGCGGAGCAAAAGGCTGGCATTATCAAACAAGGAATTCCCCTGGTAACAGGGAACATTGTCCCAGAAGCCTTGGCGGTAATCGACCAGATTGCGAAAGCGAAACAAGCTCCTAGGCTTGCTTATAGGGATGATTATCAGGTCAGCCATCATGAGAGTATTGAAACTGGAGAGGTCTTTGACTATACAAGTTCGTTTAGACAGGGTCGTTTTCAGACAGGTCTACTTGGCATTCATCAGGTAGAGAATGCTGGGATGGCCATAACCCTGTTGGATACCTATTGCCAAGAGACTGGACGAGAATTGGCAAGTAATGACTTGATTGCTCAAGCTTTAGAAGAAACAAGTTGGCCAGGACGCTTGGAAATTGTTTCTAAAGGTCCCTTGGTGATTTTGGATGGAGCCCACAATCCCCATGCAATCAAGGCTTTGGTAGCAACCTTGCAAGAACGCTTTGCCGACTACCAGAAGGAAATCCTCTTTACTTGTATTAAAACTAAGGCTTTAGAGGATATGTTAGATTTATTAGAGAACTTACCAGGTACTAATCTTACACTAACACATTTTGAGGATGGTCGGGCGACCGACGAAGAGGTGCTAAAAGAAGCAGCCCGTTCTAGAAAACTTAACTATCAAAGTTGGCAGGCATTTCTAGATCAAAAAATGAAAGACAATGAAGAGAAAAAAACAGTTCGGATAGTGACGGGCTCCTTGTATTTCTTGAGCCAGGTGAGAGCCTATCTGATGGAGAGGAAAAACTAGAGAATGGATACACAAAAGATTGAGACAGCTGTTAAAATGATTATCGAAGCTGTTGGTGAGGATATAAACCGCGAAGGCTTGCAGGAAACTCCTGCACGTGTAGCCCGCATGTATCAGGAGATTTTTTCAGGACTTGGTCAAACGGCGGAGGAGCATTTGTCAAAATCCTTTGAAATTATCGACGATAATATGGTAATAGAAAAGGATATCTTTTTCCATACCATGTGTGAACATCACTTCTTGCCCTTTTATGGAAAAGCTCATATCGCCTACATTCCAGATGGACGGGTGGCAGGTTTGTCAAAGCTGGCACGTACAGTTGAAGTTTATGCTAAAAAGCCACAGATTCAAGAACGCTTGAATATCGAAGTGGCAGATGCTTTGATGGAATATCTAGGTGCCAAAGGTGCTTTCGTTGTGATTGAAGCTGAGCATATGTGTATGAGTATGCGAGGTGTTCGAAAACCAGGAACTGCAACTTTGACAACAGTAGCTCGCGGTGTATTTGAGACGGATAAGGATCTTCGAGACCAAGCATATCGTCTGATGGGACTATAAAACATTCGCTTCAAGCGGATGTTTCTAGAAAGGATAGTTATGGATCAACTGCGAATTAAAGATCTAGAAATTTTTGCCTTCCACGGACTCTTTCCTAGTGAGAAAGAACTGGGGCAAAAGTTTGTCATTTCAGCTAGCTTATCTTATGATATGACCAAGGCTGCGACAGAATTGGACTTGAAGTCTTCTATCCACTATGGAGAGCTATGTCAACAATGGACAACATGGTTTCAGGAAAATACTGAGGATTTGATTGAAACAGTCGCCTACAAACTTGTCGAGCGTACACTTGAGACTTACCCTATCGTTCAAGAAATTGAGTTAGAACTTAAAAAACCTTGGGCGCCAGTTCATCTACCCTTGGAGACCTGTTCAGTAACCATCCATCGCCGTAAGCAGCGAGCCTTTATTGCCTTGGGAAGTAATATGGGAGATAAAAAGGCTAATCTCAAACGCGCGATTGCTAACATGAGTGCTCGCGGGATTCGTATTCTCAAAGAGTCCAGTGTGATTACAACTGAGCCGTGGGGTGGTGTAGAGCAAGATAGTTTTGCCAATCAGGTCATTGAAGTGGAAACCTGGTTGCCGGCTCCAATCTTGCTAGAAACCTTGTTGGCCATTGAGTCAGAGATGGGACGAGTCAGGGAAGTGCATTGGGGACCTCGTTTGATTGATTTAGATTTGCTCTTTGTCGAGGACCAAGTCATCTACACAGATGAGCTTATCTTGCCACATCCTTATATCGCTGAGCGTTTATTTGTCCTAGAGTCACTTCAAGAGATAGCCCCACATTTTATCCATCCAGTCTTGGGACAACCAATTCGTCACTTGCTTAATCAGTTGGAGCAAGGAAATGCCTAAACTTTCCGAGACCTATAGCAAGTGGAAGAGTATTGGGGAGGGACTGCTTGCTATTACTTTAGGGATTCTCTTGATTCGTTTTGGACAAGTTGTTCCACGGATGGGGTACCAGTTGCTGATTGGCTACTTTTCCTTGTCAGCGGTTTGGCAATTATTGACTCGCTGGTTTCAGGATAAAAAACGTAGAGAAAATATCCTTGTAACCTTGGCTAAGCTGATAGTTGCGGCTCTCGTGTTTGACTCCATCATCTGGCAAGACATCGCCCTTTATCTCCTAGTTTTTGTCATTGCGAGCTATCAGTTGTTTACGGGTGGCATTAGTCTTGTTACCTGGTTTCTCTATCGAAAAAATGCCATTCACCCTCGACTCCATCATTTCTTCGATGCTGTATGGATGATAGGATTTGGTCTTTATAGCATTTCTCCTTTTCACGATGCGGCGAATTTTGAATTGCTCTTGCTTGGATGTTACTTGCTCATGCTAGGAGCAAGCAGTCTTCGGGATGGTTTCTTTTTTGAGAGGATTGAAAACAATCCCAAGCTGAAGCGTCGAATGCGAATGACTTTGCCAATCTTTGTGACAGCTCTAATCCCTATCAGCACCTTGCGTAAACTGAATAAGTGGCTGTCAAATCATGAAGGCCAAGAAGGAGAAGTGCATTCAGAAAGAAAAAACGACCAGACGGTTGATCTGGAGATTTTTGTCCATACTTCAGAAACCTCATTTTTCCTCGCAATGGGACATGTGGATATTTGTTATCAAGGGAAGGTTATTTCCTATGGTTCGTATGATCCCCAATCGGAGCGTCTATTTGGCATGGTCGGAGATGGTGTCTTGTTTAAGGCCAATCGAGAAAAATATATTGAACTTTGTAAGAGGGAAAGTCAAAAGACCTTGTTTGCTTATGGTCTGAGTTTGACAGACCAACAGAAAGCTGCTATCCAGGATCGTTTAGCAGAGATAGAAGGCCTGTTAATTCCTTGGGAGCCAAGCTCGCAGTTGATGAAAAGAAGAGAGGGCGAGGTCAAGCATACCTACTCCTACCAGCTGAAACAGGAAGCAGATGCGACGCTTTATAAATTCAGCTCATCTGAATTCAAGACCTACTTTGTTCTCAGTACCAATTGTGTTTTACTGGCAGACTCTATCGTGGGAAAAGCTGGGACTGATATATTGAGTCCCCAAGGTTTCATTGTGCCAGGGACTTACCAGGATTACCTTGACTTAGAGTATACAAAACCCAATGGTCTGGTTGTTAGTCGCTCCATTTATTAGAAAAAGAAAACTCTAGTCAGGAGACTAGAGTTTTTAAAATAGGTCATTTTCTTCAGGGAGAAGGATCGTTTCCTTGCCGTCCATATCCATGACAAGTACTTTTGGTGGATATAATGGATCAAAGGGGTGACTAAAATCGAAGTCAATCGTTGTAGATAGATGTTGACTTGAAAAACGGAAGGTGATGGAGCCGTCACGGTTTAAGAGCTGAAATTCCAACTCATCTTCTAATTCAAAAACATGCTTTAAAAAATGATCGATAATGTACCAGATTGAGTCAATCACATCGTCTGGAAGATTTGTTACCACACCAAAGCTGGCACAACGTCTATGTGAATCCGTAAAAGCCATCCATGCCTCCTACTTAATTTTTTATTATCATACTCCAAACTGCTCTAAAAATCAAGAAAAGTAAACTGATTTACAAAAATATGATGACGGATGCAATTTTTTTAAAGAAAGTTCAGTTAGCTCTTGAAAATGCTTACAATTAGTGGTAAACTAGTAGTAGTGTAAACATGAAAACAAAATTTTCAAGATTAGAAAGGAAACGGTATGAACACAGATGATACAGTAACCATTTATGACGTTGCCCGAGAAGCAGGAGTTTCAATGGCAACTGTCAGTCGTGTAGTCAATGGCAACAAGAATGTCAAGGAAAACACTCGTAAGAAAGTTCTAGAGGTGATTGATCGCCTAGACTATCGTCCAAATGCAGTAGCTCGTGGCTTAGCAAGCAAACGAACAACAACTGTTGGGGTTGTCATCCCAGATATCACGAACACTTATTTTGCTGCGCTAGCAAAAGGGATTGATGATATTGCAGAGATGTACAAGTATAACATCGTCCTTGCCAATAGTGATGAGGATGATGAAAAAGAAGTGGCAGTAGTGAATACACTCTTTTCAAAACAAGTTGATGGTATTATCTTTATGGGCTATCACTTAACAGAGAAAATTCGCTCAGAGTTTTCACGTTCACGTACTCCTGTAGTTCTTGCAGGAACAGTGGATGTAGAACACCAGCTTCCAAGTGTTAATATTGATTATAAGAATGCTACTGCGGATGCTGTTCGCCATTTGTTGAAGCGTAACAAGAAAATTGCCTTTGTGAGTGGACCATTGGTAGATGATATTAACGGTAAGATTCGCTTGGTTGGCTACAAAGATGCTTTGAAAGAAGCAGGAGTTAACTACAGTGAAGGACTTGTATTTGAGTCTAAATATCGCTATGATGATGGTTATGCTTTGGCGGAACGCTTAGTTTCTTCAAAAGCGACTGCAGCGATTGTGACTGGTGATGAATTGGCAGCAGGGCTCTTGAATGGTTTGGCTGATCACGGAATTTCTGTACCAGAGGACTTTGAGATTATTACTAGTGATGATTCTCAAATCGCACGCTATACTCGTCCAAACCTTACAACTATCGCACAACCCTTGTATGATTTAGGTGCGATTAGTATGCGTATGTTGACGAAGATTATGCATAAAGAGGAGTTAGAAGAACGCGAAGTCCTCCTACCTCATGGTTTGACAGAGCGCAAGTCAACTCGTAAAGACTAATAAAAAGCCTAGGAAGTCAGATGATTTCCTAGGTCTTTTCTTATCCTTCCATATATAATCGGAGTTGTTGGTCTTTAAGTCCAGCATTGATTGCGATAAGAAGCTTCAGTCGTGCCTTTTGCGCGTTTAGTTCTTTTACAAAATAAACACCATCATTCTGAAGACAAACACCACCGCCTTCGTAGGCGTAAACAGGTTCTGCAATCCCATTGAAACAACGAGAGACTAGTGCAATCGGAAGCCCTGCTTGACTGAGAGATTTTAATTTTTCAGCTGTTTCTTTTGGTACATTTCCAGCACCAAAAGCCTGAATAACCAATCCATCTAGTTGGTCAACAGGCAGTAAATCGAGAAGTTCATCGGTCATGCCTGCATAAACTGGGATGATAGGAACCAACCCTTGAATGCTCTCAAGGTCAAAACGAACACGAGGTTCCGCAGTCTTGAAGTAGAGAATCTCATGCTTCATGATAAGTCCAAGTGGACCATGAGTTGGTGTTTGAAAAGTGCTAACATTTGTAGTGTGGGTTTTTGTGACGTATTTGGCAGCGTGAATTTCATCGTTCATCACTACGAGTACGCCCTTATCAGCAGCTTTGTCATCGCTAGCAACACGTAGGGCGCTAAGATAGTTATAGACGCCATCACTTCCTAGCTCATTGGAAGATCTCATAGCACCTGTCAGAACGATAGGTATATGAGGCACCTCCATTGTGTCGAGGAAATAAGCCGTTTCTTCTAGTGTATCTGTCCCATGTGTAATGACAACACCATCATAGGACGATGCCTCTTGTTTAATCTTTTTGTAGAGAGCCAACATATGCTTAGGCTTGATGTATGGGCTGGGCAAATTTAAAAAATCCAAGGAATGGACTTCGATACCTTCGAGAGGATTAGAGATATGATTCATAGGGTTATCAGCACTAGTCCTTACAGCTCCAGATTCATCTGCCTGCATGGAAATAGTGCCACCGGTATGTAAAACAAGGATTTTCTTAGTCATGATTCACTCACTTTTTCTGAAATGTGGTATAATCATTGTATCATAAAAGAAAGGAATGAGATAGAATGGAAGTCAAAGCTGTGTTTTTTGATATTGATGGAACGCTTGTAAATGACAGTAAGAGTGTTTTGAAGTCCACAAAGGAAGCTATCAAGATTGTGAAAGAACAAGGGGTGCTTGTTGGGGTAGCAACAGGGCGAGGACCTTTTTTTGTTAAGGATTTGATGGATGATTTGGATCTGGATTTTGCAGTGACCTACAATGGCCAATATATCTTTAACAAAGATCGCGTTCTTTTTGCTAGCCCTATTGATAAGAGAAGTCTTAGACAAATCATCTCTTATGCTAAGAAAAATCGAAAAGAGATTGCCATGGGAACGCGACAAGACGTTGTCGGTTCTCGGATTATGTCCTTTGGGCTCAGTCCTCTTTCACAACTCGTCAGTCGTTTTGTACCTAAATTTTTGACTCGTACAGTTAGTCATTCCTTTAATCGTATGGTCAGTAAGGCCCTTCCTCAGAAGGAAGATGATTTGTTGAACTTAATCAATCAACCAATCTATCAGGTGCTTATGTTGATGACACCTGAGGAGACAAACAAGGCTGCTGAAGCATTAAATCATTTGAAATTTACCAGAAGTAATCCATTCGCGGCCGATATTATCAATCAAGGAAATTCTAAGTTAGAGGGTATCCGTCGTGTCGGGAAAGAGTATGGTTTTGATCTCAATCAAGTCATGGCTTTTGGAGACTCGGATAATGATTTGGAAATGTTGGCTGGTGTTGGGATGTCTGTTGCCATGGGAAATGGTAGTAGCAGCGTAAAAGAAGTTGCCAAGCATATTACTGCCAGCAACCAAAACGATGGGATTCACAAGGCTTTGGAATATTTTGGAGTTTTGTCTTCTGAAAAAGTCTTTGTCAGTCGTGACTATCATTTTAATAAGGTTAAGACCTTCCATCGTATGATGGATGAGCGAACTCAAGAAGAACCTATAGCTTGGGATTTAGAAGGGGCGACCCACCGTGCTGGCTTTAAGATTGAAGAATTAGTTGAATTTGTCCGTGCTGCAAGCAATTCTGAAGAGGAATTTCAACAAGCTGTGCAGGATTTACACCAAGCACTTGATATAGCTGCCGAAAAAGTATCTCAGTCAACACCAGCTGAGAAAACCCTCGTTGGTCAAGTAGATGCTTTGATTGATACGCTCTACTTTACCTATGGAAGTTTTGTTCTAATGGGGGTAGACCCAGAGCGAATCTTTGAAATTGTCCATCAAGCAAACATGGGTAAAATCTTCCCAGATGGTAAAGCTCATTTTGATCCAGTGACCCACAAAATCTTGAAACCAGATAACTGGAAAGAAAAATACGCCCCAGAACCTGCGATCAAAAAGGAGATAGAGCGCCAAATTAAGGCTTATGAACGCCATAAAGAAAGAGAAAACCAAAAATAAAAGGAGCATCTGCTCCTTTTATTTTTGGTTTATAAAGTTTTATCCTTGTCTCGAACGACGAGAAGGTCAACGCTTGTATGGCGAAGGATATATTCAGATGAAGATCCGACAAGCAGACGTTCGAAGGCGTTCAGTCCTGTTGCTCCAACCAAAATCAAATCAACGTGTTCTTGGTCAGGGATTGTTTTAGCTAAAAGAGTTTTAGGATTTCCCATTTCGATGACAACTTGAATATCATTCAGACCAGCGTCTCTTGCACGCTTTTCATATTCTGCCATCAAGTCTTGTGCCTCGACTTGTAACTCTTCGTAAACTTCTGCATCGAATGTTGAAATGCTTTGAAGAGCACGAGTATCAATTACATGGGCGATGGTTAGTTTAGCCTGGTTACGCACTGCTGACTGAACTCCCTTAACAAAAGCCAAATCAGCTTCTTTAGAACCGTCGACTGCTACCATGATGTTTTCGTAACGTTGAGTCATAGCAAAAACCTCCTCATTTCTTATCACCCTCATTGTAATCCTTTTCACTAAAAAAGTAAAGTAAAACATGATAGTAAAAAGAGGCTTTTTGACTTTAGTTTTGAGAGTGATATAATTAAATGTGAGAAAACAAGAGGGATTGATATGACAAAAATTGCGGTACTTTCAGATATTCATGGCAACACAGGAGCACTGGAAGCAGTTCTCGCAGACGCTGAGAAGGCAGGAGTAGAAGAATATTGGCTCTTGGGCGATATTCTCATGCCAGGGACAGGACGAAAAAGTATCCTCAGACGATTGGAGGAATTGCCGATTACGGTTCGGGTTCTGGGGAATTGGGAAGAAAGTTTGTGGCGGGCTGCTCACCGAAAATTGGATACAAGTAGGCCCAGTCATCGCTACCTTTTGCGTCAATGTCAGTATATCATGGAAGAAATTAGTCTAGATGAGATTGAAGAACTTCAGGATTTTCCTATGCACACCCATCGCCAGTTTGGAAATCTAAAGGTGGGGATTAGTCATCATTTACCGGATAAAAATTGGGGAAGAGAACTGATTCATCTTGGAAAACAGGAAGATTTTGATCGTTTGGTGACTAATCCTGACTGCGATATTGCCATCTATGGTCATATCCACCAACAATTTTTACGTTATGGAAGTGGTGGACAACTCATTTTGAATCCAGGTTCGATTGGGCAGCCTTTCTTTTTATCAACAAGTCTGCGTGAGGACTTGCGAGCCCAGTATATGATTTTGGAATTTGATGACAAAGGATTGAGAGATATCGACTTTCGTCGTGTTGATTATGATGTTGAGGAAGAACTACAGCTGGCTAGGGAGTTACAATTACCCTATTATCAGGTGTATTATGAAAGTTTAGTCAATGGAATTCACCATACTCACAATCAGGACTTGCTACATGAAATTGCACAAAATCAAGGGCATGATGCAGAATTGGATGACTGGCTCAGTCGTAACTCTTGACATTACAACTATAGGAGCTATAATAAATATAAGATAAGAATGAGCTTAGTTAACGAAAAAGGAGGACTGCATGCAAATTTCAAGTCGCTTTACCATCTCAACCCATATGCTAGTTATTATCGCCCTAAAAGGGAAGGAAAGTAAAGTAACTAGTGATTTTCTAGCTAGTAGCGTAGGAGTCAATCCTGTTATTATCCGCAAAACCTTGTCCCAACTGAAAAAAGCGGACTTGATTTCTGTTGCGCGTGGTACTGGAGGGGCAGAAATTATCAAAAATCTTGAAGATATTAGTCTCTTGGATATCTATCAAGCAGTTGAATGTCTCGGGAAGACGGGTCAACTCTTTAGCTTTCATGATAATCCGAATCCAAATTGTCCAGTTGGAGCCAATATTCATGTAGTTTTAGATGAGAAATTACTTCAAATCCAGCAAGCTATGGAAGAAGAATTGAGTCGGACTAGTCTTGCTCAACTGGTTGCAGATACAGAAGCAAGAATTCAACATTAACCTTAAAAATAAAGAACACCTGAATGACTAAGCTGAAAAGTCTAGTTGTTGAGGTGTTTTTATTTGTTAAATATGCTGGCAATTACTTTCATTAACTTGACCATTTTAGCTAGAAATGCGGTTGGAATAACAGGAGAAAAACTAAAAATCGTGTTATAATAAATGAATAGAATCGTAAGAAAGAGTGGATGATTGTGTGATAATTCCTACTTATAATTGGCAATTTTCTCCGCAGGTTGAGGATGCGGATTTTACAAAGATAGCCAAGAGTGTAGGCTTGAGTTCTGAAGTCGCTTGTTTGTTGTTTCAACGTGGAATCAAGGACGAAAGTAGCCTGAAGAAATTTTTAGAACCTTCTTTGGAAGATTTACACGATCCCTATCTTCTCCACGATATGGATAAGGCAGTGAATCGTATTCGTCGTGCTATAGAGCAGGGGGAATTTATTCTCGTTTATGGAGACTACGATGCAGATGGGATGACATCAGCTTCTATCCTTAAAGAAACATTAGAACAATTAGGAGCCGAGTGTTTAGTCTATCTTCCTAATCGTTTTACAGATGGTTATGGTCCTAATGTCAGTGTCTACAAGTACTTCATTGAGCAACAAGGGATATCCTTGATTGTAACCGTGGATAATGGAGTTGCCGGGCATGAGGCTATTGACTTGGCTCAATCTATGGGTGTGGATGTCATTGTGACAGACCACCACTCCATGCCAGAGGTTTTACCAGATGCTTATGCAATCGTCCATCCTGAACACCCAAAAGCAGATTATCCATTTAAACATTTAGCAGGTTGTGGCGTTGCTTTTAAACTAGCTTGTGCCCTCTTGGAGGAAGTGCAGGTTGAGTTGCTTGACTTGGTTGCCATTGGAACGATTGCGGATATGGTCAGCTTGACGGATGAAAATCGTATCATGGTTCAATATGGTCTAGAAGTTTTGCGAAATACCCAAAGACTAGGTCTCCAAGAACTCTTTGAAGTTGCTGGAATTTCTAGCAGTGATCTTACAGAAGAGACGGTTGGTTTCCAATTAGCTCCTCGTTTGAATGCCCTAGGACGCTTGGACGATTCCAATCCAGCTATTGACTTACTGACTGGATTTGATGATGAAGAGGTGCATGAGATTGCCCTCATGATTCAAGAAAAAAATGAAGAACGCAAGGAAATCGTTCAGGCTATCTATGAAGAAGCTAAAAGCTTGGTAGACCCTAACAAAAGTGTTCAAGTTTTGGCCAAAGAAGGTTGGAATCCAGGAGTGCTTGGGATTGTAGCTGGACGCTTACTGGAAGAATTGGGACAAACGGTGATTGTTCTCAATATTGAAGATGGTCGTGCCAAGGGTAGTGCGCGGAGTATTGAAGCCGTCGATATCTTTGAAGCCTTGGACCCGCATCGGGAACTTTTTATCGCCTTTGGTGGGCATGCAGGCGCTGCAGGTATGACACTTGAAGCTGAACAGCTAGACGCCTTATCGGAAATTTTAGAGACCTATGTAACAGACAAAGGGATAGATGCCAAAGGGAAGAGTACCTTATATCTAGATGAAGAATTAGATTTGGAAAATCTAAGTTTAGAAACGGTTAAAAGTTTTGAACGCTTAGCTCCTTTTGGAATGGACAACCAAAAACCTGTTTTTTATATTCGAGATTTTAAAGTTGAAAATGCTCGTTCTATGGGAGCAGGAGATAGTCATCTGAAATTGAAGATATCCAAAGGGACCGCAAGCTTTGAGGTAGTAGCATTTGGTCAAGGGCCAAAGGCTACAGAATTTTCTCAGGTAAAACAACTGGAATTGGCAGTTACCCTTTCTGTTAACCAATGGAATGGGCAAACAACCCTTCAGTTGATGATGGTAGACGCTCGTGTAGACGGTGTTCAACTCTTTAATATTCGTGGGAAGAACGCATCTTTACCAGACAGTGTACCGGTACTGGATTTTACAGGAAAATTGCCTGATATTTCCTTGAGTCCAGCAATCGTTGTCAAGAATCTCCCAGAAGATATCACTATTCTTAAAAACATTTTCCAGCAGTATGATTTCTCAGCTATTTATTTTAAAAATGATATCGACAAACCCTACTATTTGACTGGCTATGGCACAAGAGAGCAATTCGCCAAGCTCTATAAGACGATCTATCAGTTCCCAGAATTCGATATTCGTTATAAACTCAAGGACTTATCAACCTATCTCAAAATTGAGCAAATCTTACTCGTCAAGATGATTCAAATTTTTGAAGAGCTTGGTTTTGTCACGATTGATAATGGTGTGATGAAGGTGAATAAAGAAGCTCCAAAGAGGGGCATTGCTGAAAGTCAGATTTATCAAAATCTCAAGAAAACTGTTAAAGACCAAGAAATGATGGCACTAGGTACAGTACAGGAAATCTATGATTTCTTGATGAAAGAATAAATACAAAGAGGCTGAAGTAACCTATTTCAGTCTCTTTTTGTAAGTGATTTTTAACTTTATGTAGTAAAAGTATACAGATTTGTAACATGACTACAACATAAATCTAAAACAACTGACATGTAAATCAGGTATGATTCTCTTATCAACATAAAAACTAAAAATTATCAATAAAATTTTAGGAGAAAATTGTTATGAAAAAAACAGTTGCTAAACTGACTCTTGGTTTAACATCTACAGCTATTTTGGCTACAGTTGGTGCTCAAACTGTTAGCGCAGACTCTTACGTTGTTCAAGACGGTGATTCATTTTTTGGTATTGCTGCTGCAAGTGGTATGGATCCTTATGAGTTGGCAGCTAATAATGGGAAAACCATTTTTGATACTATCCACCCAGGTGATGTGCTAGAAGTTAGCGGTCCAGCTCAACTTAGCTATTCATACCAAGCTCCTGCTTATGAAGTAACTAGCACTGTTAATGCAGTGGCAGGTGAGGATGTTGTTGTAAATACTCCTACAAACTATGGAAATTCTTATCCTGTTGGTCAGTGTACATGGGGCGTGAAAGAATTGGCTCCATGGGCTAGCAACTGGTGGGGAAATGCTAACACTTGGGCAATCTATGCTAGTGCACAAGGCTTTAAGATAGGAAATGTTCCTGTAGTAGGAGCAATCGCTGTTTGGGATGGCGGTGAATATGGCCACGTTGCTTATGTGACAGATGTTCAAAGTGAGAATTCTATTCAAGTGCTTGAATGTAACTATGATGGTAGTGGAACTCAACCAATTGGAAACTATCGTGGCTTCTTTAATCCTCATAGATCATTAGGTAAAGTTACTTACATTTATCCAAACTAACAATACTTAAAAAGATTTAGAATTTCTAAATCTTTTTTTATGTACTCCGGCCTAGTTTTTAGGATTTTGGTCAGCTAGAAATTTCGGAGCTTCATTCGATTTAATCGTTTAATGATTTTAGACGAAATCTCAAAAAACCTATTTGATGATGAGTAGTGAATGATCTCTAGTTGAAATCCTATCTTCATTTTGAAAATTAGTAAAAAAATGGTATAATGAGAGGAAAAGATTCGGATAAAAGTATATTGGACTTTTAAAAAAAGAGAGTTATGAAGGCTCTACAAACACGTTATAGTAAAACTTCGGAGGGAAAATGACCAATATTAAATTAACAACTTTGGGCGGTGTTCGAGAAAACGGGAAAAACATGTACATTGCAGAAATTAACGACTCTATCTTCGTTTTAGATGCAGGTTTGAAATATCCTGAAAATGAACAGTTGGGTGTCGATGTCGTTATTCCAAATATGGAATATCTGTTTGAAAATAGTGACCGTATTGCGGGTGTCTTTTTAACGCACGGGCATGCGGATGCGATTGGAGCTCTTCCTTATCTCCTATCAGAAGCTAAGGTCCCTGTCTTTGGTTCAGAGTTGACCATCGAACTTGCCAAGCTTTTTGTAAAGGGAAATGATAGCGTCAAGAAATTTGATGATTTCCATGTGATCGATGAAAATACAGAAATCGACTTTGGAGGTACGGAAGTTTCCTTCTTCCGCACAACCCACTCCATCCCAGAAAGTCTGGGTGTCGTTTTAAAAACATCTAAGGGAAGCATCGTCTATACTGGAGATTTCAAATTTGACCAAACGGCTAGCGAATCATATGCAACTGACTTTGGTCGTTTAGCAGAAATTGGTCGCGAAGGAGTTTTAGCTCTTCTAAGCGACTCAGCAAACGCAGACAGTAATATTCAAGTAGCCAGCGAAAGTGAAGTTGGCGATGAAATTACGCAAACCATTTCTGATTGGGATGGACGTATCATCGTAGCTGCCGTTGCAAGTAACCTTTCTCGTATTCAGCAGGTCTTTGACGCTGCTGCAGATACAGGTCGTCGCGTTGTTTTGACGGGATTTGATATTGAAAATATCGTTCGTACAGCTATTCGCTTGAAAAAATTGTCATTGGCTAACGAAAGTCTCTTGATTAAACCTAAAGATATGTCTCGTTTTGAAGACCACGAGTTAATCATCCTTGAAACTGGTCGTATGGGTGAACCGATTAATGGACTCCGTAAAATGTCAATCGGTCGTCACCGCTATGTTGAAATCAAAGATGGGGACTTGGTTTATATCGTTACAACACCATCAATCGCTAAAGAAGCTGTCATGGCACGGGTAGAAAACATGGTCTACCAAGCGGGTGGTATCGTAAAACCGATTACTCAAAGCTTGCGTGTATCAGGACATGGAAATGCGCGTGATTTGCAATTGATGATCAACCTCTTGCAACCTAAGTATCTTTTCCCAATCCAAGGGGAATACCGTGAATTGGATGCTCATGCCAAGGCCGCTATGGCTGTTGGTATGTTGCCAGAACGTATTTTTATCCCGAAAAAAGGAACAACCATGTCTTATGAGCATGGGGATTTCGTTCCATCTGGTGCAGTTACTGCAGGAGATGTCTTGATTGACGGAAATGCCATTGGGGATGTTGGTAATGTCGTTCTTCGTGACCGTAAGGTCTTGTCAGAAGATGGTATTTTCATTGTGGCTATCACTGTTAACCGTCGCGAGAAGAAAATCATTGCCAAGGCTCGAGTGCATACACGTGGATTTGTCTACCTCAAGAAGAGTCGAGATATTCTGCGCGAAAGTACAGAATTGGTGAACCAAACAGTTGAGGACTATCTCCAAGGTGAGGACTTTGACTGGGCTGACCTTAAAGGTAAGGTACGTGATCATTTGGCCAAGTTCCTCTTTGATCAAACCAAACGTCGTCCAGCCATTTTACCAGTAGTCATGGAAGCAAAATAAGGATTCAATAGCAAGAGAGAAAGTCGAGTTTCGGCTTTTTCTTATCTCAAACGAATAAGGAGCAAGTTATGGCAGTAATGAAGATTGAGTATTACTCAGAAGTTTTAGATATGGAGTGGGGAGTAAATGTTCTCTACCCTGATGCATCTCGGGTGACAGAGCCAAACAGTACAGATATTCCAGTCCTCTATCTCCTTCATGGGATGTCAGGGAACCACAACAGTTGGCTCAAACGAACCAATGTAGAGCGCTTGTTGCGAGGGACTAATCTGATTGTTGTCATGCCTAATACAAGTAACGGCTGGTATACAGATACTCAGTATGGCTATAACTACTACACAGCTCTAGCAGAAGAATTACCTCAGGTGCTCAAACGCTTCTTTCCCAATATGACCAACAAACGAGAAAAGACCTTTATCGCTGGTTTATCAATGGGAGGCTACGGTTCCTTTAAGTTAGCACTGTCAACTGACCGTTTCTCACATGCAGCTAGTTTTTCTGGAGCACTTAGCTTTGAGGAGTTTTCTCCTGAGAGTCAAGATTTAGGAACGCATGCCTACTGGAGAGGTGTGTTTGGCAAAGTTAATGATTGGGTGAATAGCCCTTACTCACTTGAAACACTCGCTAAAAAATCTGATAAGAAAACCAAACTATGGGTATGGTGTGGCGAGCAAGATTATCTCTATGCTGCCAATAATCTAGCAGTGAAGAACCTCAAGAAATTAGGTTTTGATGTAACCTACACCCATAGTGCAGGAACCCACGAGTGGTATTATTGGGAAAAACAATTGGAACGGTTTTTGGCTACACTGCCGATTGATTTTGTTTTGGAAGAACGCTTGTCTTAATTTTAGCTTTCTTTCAGTTTGTTTTAGTAGAATAATAAACCTATCTTTAGAATGGAAATCCATGACTTAAAGATGGGTTCTTATTTTTTTGAGAAAGGTGGGCAAATTATGGGCTGGATTATTCGTGTTTTATATCGATTGTTACTAGGAATTTTGCGGATGTTTTGGCGCCTTGTATGGACGCTTATCTTCTTCATTCTCATCACTTTTGGGATTCTCTGGTATGTGACAGGTGATTTACCTGGGGCCTTCAATCAAATCAGTAAAATGGCTCAAGTCGGCCAAGCAGGCTGGGATCAATGGCAAGAAACTGGTAAATTGCAAGGCTTGTCTCAGACAGATCATCATCAAGATTCAGGCGCAAAATGGGCAAAAGCGCAAGCAAGGATCTATATTGATCCTCAAATGGATGCAACCTTTCAAAAGGCCTACGCAGAAGCTATTACTAACTGGAATCAGACTGGTGCTTTTAAATTTGTACTTGTAACAGATCCTGACCAGGCCAATATTTTCGCTACTGAAATGAATGATGGTTCGACAGCTGTAGCAGGTGAGGCGGAGAGTCAAACCAATCTCCTAACCAAACAATTCACTTCTGTGACTGTTCGCTTAAATCATTATTATCTATCCAATCTAAACTATGGCTATACCTATGAACGCATCTTGCATACGGCAGAACATGAGTTAGGACATGCTATTGGCTTGCAGCATACCAATGAGGTTTCAGTCATGCAACCAGCAGGGTCTTATTATGGTATCCAAGCTCAAGATGTAAAAGAAGTCCAAGAACTCTATGAGTCAGGAGATTAGGAAAACAGAGCTTCTTGATATGAGCAATGAGAGGTGCTTTTTGCTATAATGGAACTATGAATAACTTGATTAAATCCAAGCTCGAGCTCTTGCCGACGAGTCCGGGCTGTTACATTCACAAAGATAAGAACGGTACCATCATCTATGTGGGGAAGGCCAAGAATCTTCGCAATCGGGTGCGGTCGTACTTCAGAGGGAGTCACGATACCAAGACGGAAGCCCTGGTATCTGAGATTGTGGATTTTGAGTTTATCGTCACCGAGTCCAATATTGAGGCCTTGCTTCTTGAGATCAACCTAATCAAGGAAAACAAGCCTAAGTACAATATTATGCTCAAGGATGATAAGTCCTATCCTTTTATCAAAATCACAAATGAGCGCTATCCTCGCTTGATTATCACCCGTCAGGTCAAGAAGGACGGAGGACTCTACTTTGGTCCCTATCCGGATGTGGGCGCGGCCAATGAAATCAAGCGACTTTTAGACCGGATTTTCCCTTTTCGCAAGTGTACCAATCCACCATCAAAGGTTTGTTTTTATTACCATATCGGCCAGTGTATGGCTCATACGGTTTGTCGCAAGGATGAAGCTTATTTTAAAGCTAAGTCCCAAGAAGTCTCTGATTTTCTCAAGGGACAAGACGATAAAATCATTGATGACCTCAAGGAGAAGATGGCTGTGGCAGCCCAAAGTATGGAGTTTGAACGTGCCGCGGAATACCGTGATCTTATCCAGGCTATTGGGACTCTTCGCACCAAACAAAGAGTCATGGCTAAGGATCTCCAAAACCGTGATGTCTTTGGTTATTATGTGGATAAGGGCTGGATGTGTGTACAGGTTTTCTTTGTCCGTCAGGGTAAGCTGATTGAACGCGATGTCAATCTCTTTCCTTACTACAATGATCCAGATGAGGATTTTTTGACCTATGTGGGACAGTTTTATCAAGAAAAATCTCACCTGGTTCCCAATGAAATTTTGATTCCTCAAGATATTGACGAAGAAGCTATCAAGGCTTTGGTGGATACCAAGGTTCTCAAGCCTCAACGTGGGGAGAAGAAGCAGCTTGTTAATCTAGCCATTAAAAATGCGCGTGTTAGTTTAGAGCAGAAATTTAACCTGCTAGAAAAATCAGTTGAGAAGACTCAAGGAGCCATTGAAAACTTGGGACGACTCTTACAAATTCCAACCCCAGTCCGTATCGAGTCTTTTGATAACTCTAATATTATGGGGACTAGTCCTGTCTCTGCTATGGTTGTTTTTGTCAACGGAAAACCGAGCAAGAAGGATTACCGTAAGTATAAAATCAAGACTGTGGTCGGACCAGATGACTATGCAAGTATGCGAGAGGTTATTCGCAGACGCTATGGACGCGTCCAACGTGACGGTTTGACACCGCCAGATTTGATTGTCATTGATGGGGGACAAGGTCAGGTCAATATCGCTAAACAGGTCATTCAAGAAGAGTTGGGGTTAGATATTCCGATCGCAGGCCTGCAAAAGAATGACAAGCACCAAACCCATGAATTGCTCTTTGGAGACCCACTTGAGGTGGTAGAGTTGTCCCGCAATTCTCAAGAATTTTTCCTCCTGCAACGCATTCAGGATGAAGTTCACCGTTTTGCCATTACCTTCCACCGACAACTACGTTCTAAAAATTCCTTCTCTTCTCAATTAGATGGAATTGAAGGTTTGGGTCCAAAACGCAAGCAGAATTTAATGAAATATTTTAAATCTCTGACAAAAATCAAGGAAGCCAGCGTGGATGAGATTGTCGCCGTTGGTATACCAAGAGCTGTGGCAGAAGCAGTTCATCATCACCTGAATCCAGAAGTAGACTCCGCGTTAACTCAAGTAGCTGAGAAGCCAGTTGAATATAAGGAATAAACTAGCAGAGGAATGTTTTAGCTTTAGTGGATGCAAGCTAGTCGGATTTGTGGTAAAATAGATAAGATATGACAAAAGAATTTCATCATGTAACGGTCATGCTCCATGAGACCATTGATATGCTAGATGTGAAACCTGATGGTATTTACGTTGATGCGACCTTGGGAGGAGCAGGACACAGCGAGTATTTATTAAGTAAGTTAAGCGAGAAAGGGCATCTTTATGCCTTTGACCAGGACCAGAATGCCATTGATAATGCGCAAAAACGTCTGGCTCCCTATATCGAAAAGGGCATGGTCACCTTCATCAAGGATAATTTCCGTCATTTGAAGGACCGCTTACATGACTTAGGTGTGACTGAAATTGATGGAATTTGTTATGACTTAGGTGTGTCAAGCCCGCAGTTAGATCAACGTGAACGTGGTTTTTCTTATAAAAAAGATGCCCCGCTTGATATGCGAATGAATCAAGAAGCTAGCTTGACTGCTTATGAGGTGGTCAATCAATATGACTACCATGATTTGGTACGAATCTTTTTCAAATATGGAGAAGATAAGTTTTCCAAACAGATTGCTCGAAAAATTGAACAGGCGCGTGAGCTTAAACCGATCGAGACAACGACTGAGTTGGCAGAGATTATCAAATCTGCCAAACCGGCTAAGGAGCTCAAGAAAAAAGGTCACCCAGCCAAACAAATTTTCCAAGCTATCCGTATCGAAGTCAATGATGAGTTGGGTGCTGCAGATGAATCAATCCAGCAGGCGATTGAACTTCTAGCTCTAGACGGAAGAATTTCAGTCATCACCTTCCATTCGCTTGAAGACCGTTTGACTAAACAGTTATTTAAGGAAGCTTCCACAGTTGAAGTGCCTAAAGGTTTGCCTTTTATTCCAGACGATCTCAAGCCAAAGATGAAATTAGTATCTCGTAAACCAATCTTGCCAAGCAAGGAAGAGTTGGAAGCCAATAATCGTTCCCACTCAGCCAAGCTTCGAGTGGCAAGAAAAATTCACAAGTAAGAGGAAACAATGGCAGAAACAAGAGGAACAACGAGCCAATTGCTACAAGCTCGTATTAAACAATTTTCACGTGTTGAAAAGGCCTTTTACCTTTCAATTGCCATCACAGCTCTTGTCTTAGCAATTAGTGTAGTCTATATGCAGACAAAACTTTTTCAGGTCCAGAGTGATTTGACAAGAGTCAATGCACAAATTGAAGAAAAAAAGACAGAGCTAGATGATGCCAAACAAGAAGTTAACGAATTAATCCGATCAGAACGTTTGACCGGAATTGCAAATTCACAAGACTTGCAATTGAATAATGAAAATATTCGATCGGCGGAGTAGTATATGAAATCCTGGAAAGAAAGAATCATACGCTTTGCCATTAAGAATCGTAAATCTCCAATGGAAAACCGCAGATTAGTAGGAAAGAATTTGAGCTTATTTGCTGTCTTTCTATTTGCTGTTTTTTTGGTTAATTTTGCGGTGATTATTGGTACAGGCACAAAATTTGGGGTCAATCTGGTTAAAGAAGCAAATAAAGTTCATCAAACGACTCTGACTGTTCCTGCTAAAAGAGGAACCATTTATGATCGTAATGGAACTCCCATAGCAGAAGATGCGACCTCTTATAATGTTTATGCTGTAATAGATAAAGAATATAAGTCCGCTAATGGTGATGTTCTTTATGTAGAAGAATCTCAGTACAATAAAGTGGCAGAAATTTTTCATAAATACTTAGATATGGAGGAGACTTACGTCAAAAATCAACTCTCTCAACCAAATCTCAAACAGGTTTCTTTTGGTGCTAAAGGGAATGGGATTACCTATGCTAATATGATGTCCATTAAACAGGACTTAGAATCTGCTAAGGTTGAGGGTATTAATTTTACGACTAGTCCAAATCGAAGTTATCCAAATGGGAAATTTGCCTCATCCTTTATTGGTTTAGCACAGTTACATGAAAATGAAGATGGCACGAAAAGTCTAATTGGGACATCGGGTATCGAGAGTTCCTTAAATAGTTTATTGGCAGGGACAGATGGTATTATTACTTATGAAAAAGACCGTCTAGGTAATATTGTTCCTGGTACAGAACAAGTCACCCAACAGACCGTAAACGGGAAAGACGTCTATACGACCCTATCTAGTCCTTTGCAGTCCTTTATGGAAAGTCAAATGGATGCCTTCCAAGAAAAACTAAAAGGCAAGTATATGAATGCGACCTTGGTTAGTGCCAAAACCGGAGAAATTCTTGCCACAACTCAAAGACCGACTTTTGATGCGAATACAAAAGAAGGCTTAACGGATGACTTTGTCTGGCGTGATATCCTTTACCAAAGTAACTATGAACCAGGTTCAACCATGAAGGTCATGACCTTAGCAGCAGCTATAGATAACAACACCTTCCCTGGTGGAGAATACTTTAATAGTAGCGAATTAAAAATAGCAGATGCGACTATCAGGGACTGGGATGTTAATGATGGCTTATCAGCAGGGAGTATAATGACTTACTTGCAAGGTTTTGCTCACTCAAGTAATGTGGGTATGACTTTGCTCCAACAAAAGATGGGGGATGCTACTTGGTTAGAATACCTCAATCGATTTAAGTTTGGAGTTCCAACCCGTTTTGGTATGCCTGATGAGTATGCTGGACAACTACCTGCAGATAACGTTGTTGATATTGCCATGAGTGCTTTTGGTCAAGGTATCTCTGTTACCCAAACCCAAATGCTCCGCGCTTTTACTGCCATTGCTAATGATGGGGTTATGCTAGAACCGAAGTTTATTAGTGCCCTCTATGATCCAAATGATCAGACTGTTCGTAAATCACAAAGAGAGGTTGTAGGGAATCCTGTTTCTAAAGAAACGGCTAGTTTGACTAGGGAAAACATGATTTTGGTTGGTACAGACCCTATTTATGGGACCATGTATAATCGTAATGATCATAAGCCAGTAATTACTGTTCCTGGTCAGAATGTTTCTGTCAAATCTGGAACAGCTCAAATTGCCGATGAGCAAAACGGAGGATATTTAGTTGGGAAAACCAATTATATCTTTTCTGTAGTAACCATGCATCCTTCTGAAAATCCAGACTTTATTCTTTACGTGACAGTTCAACAGCCAGAACACTTTTCTAACCCTTGGTTTGGAGAATTTGCTAATCCTATTCTTGAACGAGCTTCTGCCATGAAAGATATATTAAATCTCCAATCAACTGCTAAGAATTTAGACCAAATAACTACTACAACTAGTTATGCCATGCCTAGCATTAAGGACTCTAGCCCAGGAGATTTAGCTGAAGAACTCCGTCGTAACCTTGTACAACCAATTGTTATCGGTTCAGGAACAAAAATCAAGGACAGTTCAGTGGCAGAAGGAACAAATCTAGACGCTAATGAGCAAATCTTACTCCTTTCAGATAAGGTAGAAGAGATGCCTGACTTATATGGATGGTCTAAGAAAAATGTTGAAACCTTTGCCAAATGGCTGAATCTTGAAGTTGAATTTGAAGGTACAGGAGAAATTGTTAAAAAACAAAGTGTTCGTTCTAATACAGCTTTAAAAGATTTACAGAAAATAAAAATAACATTAGGAGATTAGAATGCTAGTTTCTATCTTTCCTGGAATCCTTACTTTTATTCTTACAGTGGTTGGAATTCCAGCTTTTATCCGTTTTTACCGTAAAGCACAAATTACTGGTCAACAGATGCATGAGGATGTGAAACAACACCAAGCAAAAGCTGGGACACCAACAATGGGAGGACTCGTCTTTCTTATAACAGGCGTTTTAGTTAGTTTAGTTCTTGCTCTTTTGACCAATCAACTAACGAATAATGTAGGAATGATCCTCTTTATCCTAGTCTTATATGGTTTGGTTGGTTTCTTAGATGATTTCCTCAAAGTTTTCCGTAAAATCAACGAAGGGCTCAATCCTAAACAAAAACTCTTGCTTCAGTTAGTAGGAGGAGTTATCTTCTATTTCTTTTATGAAAGAGGAGGAGATATCTTAAATATGTTTGGGTATCCATTGCACTTAGGATTTCTTTATATATTCTTTGCTCTCTTCTGGTTGGTTGGTTTTTCGAATGCGGTTAACTTGACTGACGGGATTGATGGCTTGGCAAGTATTTCAGTAGTGATTAGCTTATCTGCTTATGGAGTCATTGC
This sequence comes from Streptococcus sp. Marseille-Q6470, assembly GCF_946902905.1. Taxonomy (NCBI): domain Bacteria; kingdom Bacillati; phylum Bacillota; class Bacilli; order Lactobacillales; family Streptococcaceae; genus Streptococcus; species Streptococcus sp. Marseille-Q6470. Next base: position 939,034 of record NZ_OX336385.1, on the reverse strand, counting down.
TTATGTCCAAAACCAGTTGGATATCTTGCTAGTCATTACAGCTATGATTGGTGGTCTTCTCGGTTTCTTTGTCTTTAACCGTAAACCAGCAAGAGTATTCATGGGAGATGTGGGAAGCCTTGCTCTTGGAGGGATGTTGGCTGCAATTTCTATGGCGCTGCACCAAGAATGGACACTTCTCTTTATCGGTCTTGTTTATGTCTTTGAAACCACATCGGTTATGATGCAAGTTAGCTACTTTAAGTTGAGTGGTGGCAAACGTATCTTCCGAATGACACCAGTTCATCACCATTTTGAGTTGGGTGGCTTTTCTGGTAAAGGTCAATCCTGGAGTGAGTGGAAAGTCGATTTCTTCTTTTGGGGAGTTGGTTTACTTGCAAGTCTCCTAACTTTAGCTTTCATGTATTTGTTCTAAAAGAGAATATTGCAATAAAAAGAGAAGGACTTAGATCCTTCTCTTTTTATTTCCTGTTATTTTCAATTGATGAATCCTTTTCTCAAAAAAGTAAAATTATGGTAAAATGGAGAAAAGAAAGATGAGATTATGAGTTACTTTAAAAAATATACATTTGACAAATCTAAGTTTAAATTAGGAATGCGAACCTTTAAAACAGGAATTGCTGTTTTTTTGGTTCTCATGATTTTTGGCTTTTTTGGATGGAAGGGACTTCAAATCGGAGCATTAACAGCTGTTTTTAGCTTGAGAGAGGACTTTGATAAGAGTGTCCACTTTGGTACATCTCGTATTCTGGGAAATAGTATTGGTGGCTTTTTTGCTTTGATTTTCTTTCTCTTAAATAATCTTTTTCACGGCGCCTTCTGGGTAACCCTTCTTGTTGTTCCGATTTGCACCATGTTAACCATTATGACAAATGTTGCTATGAACAACAAGTCAGGGGTCATTGGAGGAGTTGCAGCTATGTTGATTATTACCCTATCAATCCCAACTGGTGAGACCGTTTTGTACGTATTTGCCCGAGTTTTTGAAACATTTATGGGTGTTTTCGTGGCAATTCTAGTCAATTACGATATCGATCGTTTACGGAGCCTTTTGCAGAAAAAATAAAAATTATGTCATAAGATATGACATAAACAATTGACGATTGAATTTTTTTAGACTATAATAGACAGAAAGAAGAGGAAGTGCACATGAAGGAAAAAGAATTTCGTCGCAATATGGCAGTTTTCCCCATTGGCAGTGTTATGAAGTTGACCGATCTTTCAGCGCGTCAAATTCGTTATTATGAAGATCAAGAGTTGATAAAACCTGATCGAAACGAAGGTAATCGCCGGATGTATTCTTTAAATGATATGGATCGGTTGCTTGAGATTAAGGACTATATCTCTGAAGGCCTCAACATTGCTGCTATCAAGAAAAAATATGCCGAACGTGAGGCGAAAGCTAAAAAACCTGTCAGTCAAACTGAGGTGCGCCGAGCACTTCGGAATGAAGTTCTTCAACAAAGTCGCTTTGCTTCTCAACAATCACCTTTTGGTCGCGGTTAGGCAACCGCAAGTCGTCATATATAAGGAGAAAAACCATGCCAATCACAGCTGCAGATATTCGTCGTGAAGTTAAGGAAAAAAATGTAACCTTTATCCGTCTCATGTTTTCAGATATTTTGGGAACCATGAAAAACGTCGAAATTCCTGCTACAGATGAACAACTAGACAAGGTCTTGTCAAACAAGGCTATGTTTGATGGATCTTCTATTGAAGGGTTTGTTCGTATCAATGAATCAGATATGTACTTGTACCCTGACCTGGACACATGGACTGTCTTCCCTTGGGGAGATGAGAACGGTAGTGTCGCAGGATTGATCTGTGATGTCTATACAACAGAAGGAGAACCGTTTGCAGGGGACCCTCGTGGCAATCTTAAACGAGCACTTCGCCACATGGAAGAACTTGGATTCAAGTCTTTCAACCTTGGACCAGAGCCAGAATTCTTCCTATTTAAATTAGATGAAAATGGAGATCCAACTCTCGAGGTAAATGACAAGGGTGGTTACTTTGACTTGGCACCTACAGACCTTGCGGACAATACACGTCGTGAAATTGTGAATGTCTTGACCAAGATGGGATTTGAAGTAGAAGCCAGTCACCACGAAGTTGCCGTAGGGCAACATGAGATTGACTTTAAGTACGATGAAGTTCTTCGTGCTTGTGACAAGATTCAAATCTTTAAACTCGTTGTAAAAACAATTGCACGTAAACATGGTTTGTATGCAACCTTTATGGCTAAACCAAAATTCGGTATCGCTGGTTCAGGGATGCACTGCAATATGTCCTTGTTTGATGCGGAAGGCAACAATGCCTTCTTTGATCCAAATGATCCAAAAGGGATGCAGTTATCAGAAACAGCCTATCATTTCCTTGGTGGTTTGATCAAGCATGCCTACAACTACACAGCTATCATGAACCCGACCGTTAACTCATACAAACGTTTGGTTCCAGGGTATGAAGCACCTGTTTACATCGCTTGGGCTGGTCGTAACCGTTCACCGTTGGTGCGCGTTCCTGCTACTCGTGGAATGGGAACACGTTTGGAATTGCGCTCAGTAGACCCAATGGCAAACCCATATATCGCAATGGCTGTTCTTTTGGAAGTTGGTTTGCACGGTATTGAAAACAAAATCGAAGCACCAGCGCCAATCGAAGAAAACATCTATATCATGACTGCAGAAGAGCGTAAAGAGGCTGGTATCACAGACCTTCCATCAACTCTTCACAACGCTTTGAAGGCCATGACAGAAGACGAAGTGGTTAAAGCAGCTCTAGGTGAACACATCTACACTAGCTTCCTTGAAGCCAAACGAATTGAGTGGGCAAGCTATGCAACCTTCGTTTCACAATGGGAAATTGATAACTACCTAGATCTATACTAATGATAAATCAGAAAGATTGTCCGTGAGGACAATCTTTTTTTCTTGCATTTTATATCGAGGTGTGATATATTTTATATAACGAGGTGCGATATATCGAACTGAATAGGAGGTCTGATTAAATGGAATTAACAGATAAGATTAGGCGGGTTTACCTTCCCATGACTGAAACGGGTTTTTATATTCTGTTCTGTCTGCAAAAGGAGAACCATGGTTATGGTATTACACAAAAGGTCAAAGAGATGACAGATTCGCAAGTATCCATTAGTCCTGGAACTATGTATGGAACCCTATCGAAGATGGAAAAGGATGGTTTGGTTTCCTTTGTCCGAGAAGAGGAGAAACGTAAAATCTATCAGATAACAGACTTGGGCCGAAAAGTTTTAGAGATTGAGTTGAAACGTATTGAGCGGCTCTATAGAAACAGTCGGGAGGAGCTTTGATGGAAAAGAAAGTTGTTTATAGAATTGCTACCATTGCGGATTATGATAGAGAAGCTCTCTATCTCGGAGAAATGCATGCTCAGGGCTGGAAACTTAAGGAAGTAAGTTATTCTAACTTAGTAGTTGCGGTTAAGTATACTTTTGAAAAGTGCCAACCGGAGCAGGTGGTTTATCAGTTGGACTTTTATCCTATGAAAAAGTCAGAGAGAGCTTCCTATTTACAACTATTTAAAGATTGTGGCTGGGAGCATATTACAGACTTTAATGGTTTTTCCTACTTTAGAAAGCTTTATTCTGGAGTTGAGTCGGATGCCGAGTTTGAAATTTATAATGACGCGACAGGGAAGTTAGCAATGGTCAAGAAGATTTTAACAATGCGGATGCTTCCTATTTTGCTTCTCTTTTCAGCTCTACTACCGATTTTCTCAAAGTTTGTCAGTGGAGGTAGTTCTTTCAGTTGGGGAATGTTTTTGATTGTTATCATAGACTGTACTTTATTGATAGTTTTCGCGATTCAGATTTCTTATATTTTTTGGAGATTGTTTCAAAAGTGGAGAGAATTATCTGATAAATAAAACCATTTTGGAGGTTAGACAATGAAAAGCAAAGTACAATTTCGAATGTTTACCATTTTTGATTTGGATAAGGTAGAAGATTATTTGCATGAGATGCATTTGAAAGGTTGGAAATTTAAAGCCAATCGTTTTGGCTTTTTCTATTTTGAACCATGCCGATCAGATGATGTAATTTACCGTGTGTGGAATACTAGCTACCTTAGAAAAAATGAGATAGATTTACAAAGTATTAAGGATAGAGGATGGGAATTTGTGGAAAATTGTTCTTATACTGTTTTTCGAAAAGCAACTTGTGATGTAGATTCAAATGATCAATCATTCATGGACGATCGTCTTCGATGGGCTGATGTGAAATCTAGACTTCGTATATCTACAGTTTCTATCTCTGGCGGTCTAGTTGTTTGTATGAGCCTGTTTCGCGAAAGTCTCTCTCAGTCTTTCTTCCTTATTTTTGCCCTTTATGCCCTCATGATTTCTTACCTAATCTATAGTTTTTACAGACTTAAAAAGAAATATCTTGAGAATGTAAGATGATTTTCTAGGACCTCAGACTGATTTTTAGCACTCTTGGCAAAAGAGTGCTAATTTTTTGAGTTTTTGTCTTGACATTCTTTTCTAAGGGTGTATAATAGAATCATAAGTTAGCACTTGGATACGTCGAGTGCTAAAAAGATCTATCAGAGAGGAGTGACGAGATGGTTACAGAACGTCAGCAGAATATTTTAAATCTGATTATTGACATCTTTACCAAAACGCACGAACCTGTTGGATCTAAGGCCTTGCAAGAGACTATCAACTCAAGTAGTGCTACCATTCGAAATGATATGGCAGCTCTAGAAAAGCAAGGTTTGCTTGAAAAGGCTCATACTTCCAGTGGTCGGATGCCGAGTGTGGCTGGTTTTCAATATTATGTCAAACACTCCTTATCCTTCGACCGTTTAGCTGAGAATCAAGTTTATGAGATTGTAAAAGCCTTTGATCAGGAATTCTTCAAACTTGAGGATATTCTTCAAGAGGCAACTAGAATCTTGACAGACTTGAGTGGTTGTACGGTTGTTGCACTGGATGTAGAACCAAGTAGACAGAAGCTAACAGCTTTTGATATTGTTGTCCTCGGGCAACATACAGCTCTTGCTGTTTTTACGCTTGATGAGTCTAGAACAGTTACCAGTCAGTTTTTGATTCCGAGAAATTTCTTGCAGGAGGATTTAAATCGCCTCAAGACCATGATTCAAGAACGTTTCCTGGATCAGACTGTTTTGGATATTCACTACAAGATTCGGACAGAGATTCCGCAAATTATCCAACGTTACTTCACAACAACGGATAATGTTATGGATCTTATTGAGCATATCTTCAAAGAAATGTTCAATGAAAATATCGTGGTTTCTGGCAAAGTCAATCTTTTGAATTTCGCTAATTTAGCGGCCTATCAATTCTTTGATCAGCCACAAAAGGTAGCTTTGGAAATTCGAGAAAATCTGATTGGTGACCAGATGCAAAGTGTCCGAGTTGCGGATAGCCAAGAATCCTGTTTAGCTGACTTAGCAGTGATTAGCAGTAAGTTCCTGATTCCCTATCGTGGATTTGGAATCCTTGCGATTATAGGTCCGGTCAATCTGGATTATCAACAATTGGTCAATCAACTCAATGTAGTTAATCGAGTTTTGACTATGAAGTTGACGGATTTTTACCGCTACCTCAGCAGTAATCACTATGAAGTGAATTGAGATTGAAATCATTAAAGGAGGCGAAAATGGCCCAAGATATAAATAATAAAGAAGTAAAAGAAGAGGAAGTTGTTGAATCAGTAGAAGAAACAACTCCTGAGAAGTCTGAATTGGACTTGGCAAATGAACGTGCCGAAGAGTTTGAAAACAAATACCTTCGTGCTCATGCAGAAATGCAAAACATTCAGCGACGTGCCAACGAAGAACGCCAACTCTTGCAACGCTATCGCAGTCAAGATTTGGCAAAAGCAATCTTGCCATCATTGGACAACCTAGAACGTGCCCTTGCTGTTGAAGGGCTGACAGATGATGTGAAGAAGGGCTTGGAAATGGTCCAAGAAAGTTTGGTACATGCTCTGAAAGAAGAAGGAATTGAAGAAATTCCAGCGGACGGTGAATTTGACCATAACTACCATATGGCTATTCAAACAGTTCCAGCTGATGATGAGCATCCAGCAGACACCATCGCACAAGTCTTCCAAAAAGGCTACAAACTCCATGACCGCATCCTAAGACCGGCTATGGTAGTAGTTTATAACTAGGCAATAGAGCTTAAAAAAACCTTGTCCGAAACGACATTAAACTATGAAAGAAAGATAAACAATGGTTCAGCTTTACCAATAGTGAGCGAAGCGAACCAAAGGCGGTACTCTTCGCCGTGGCGTTATTTGCGCAAATTTTGAGACCTTAGGCTCAAAGTTTAGTCAAAGAGATTAACGAAGTTAAGCTCTGACGGCGCCGCCACCTAAGAAGAGTATCAAAAAGAAAAATCAAAAATAGAATATAAAATTTAAGGAGAAAAACACATGTCTAAAATTATCGGTATTGACTTAGGTACAACAAACTCAGCAGTTGCAGTTCTTGAAGGAACTGAATCAAAAATCATCGCAAACCCAGAAGGAAACCGCACAACTCCATCTGTAGTTTCTTTCAAAAACGGTGAAATCATCGTTGGTGACGCTGCAAAACGTCAAGCAGTAACAAATCCAGATACAGTTATCTCTATCAAATCTAAGATGGGTACTTCTGAAAAAGTTTCTGCAAACGGTAAAGAATACACACCACAAGAAATCTCAGCTATGATTCTTCAATACTTGAAAGGTTACGCTGAAGAATACCTTGGTGAAAAAGTAACCAAGACTGTTATCACAGTTCCAGCTTACTTTAACGATGCTCAACGTCAAGCGACTAAAGACGCTGGTAAAATCGCTGGTCTTGAAGTAGAACGTATCGTCAACGAACCAACTGCAGCAGCTCTTGCTTACGGTTTGGATAAGACTGACAAAGAAGAAAAAATCTTGGTATTCGACCTTGGTGGTGGTACATTCGACGTATCTATCCTTGAATTGGGTGATGGTGTCTTTGATGTATTGGCAACTGCAGGGGATAACAAACTCGGTGGTGACGACTTTGACCAAAAAATCATCGACTACTTAGTAGCAGAATTCAAGAAAGAAAATGGTATCGACTTGTCAAACGACAAGATGGCTCTTCAACGTTTGAAAGACGCAGCTGAAAAAGCTAAGAAAGACCTTTCTGGAGTGACTTCAACTCAAATCAGCTTGCCATTTATCACTGCTGGTGAGGCTGGACCTCTTCACTTGGAAATGACTTTGACTCGTGCTAAATTCGACGATTTGACTCGTGACCTTGTAGAACGTACAAAAGTTCCAGTTCGTCAAGCCCTTTCAGATGCAGGTTTGAGCTTGTCAGATATTGACGAAGTCATCCTTGTCGGTGGTTCAACTCGTATCCCTGCCGTTGTTGAAGCTGTTAAAGCTGAAACTGGTAAAGAACCAAACAAATCAGTAAACCCTGATGAAGTTGTTGCTATGGGTGCTGCCATCCAAGGTGGTGTTATCACTGGTGATGTCAAAGACGTTGTCCTTCTTGACGTAACACCATTGTCACTTGGTATCGAAACAATGGGTGGTGTCTTTACAAAACTCATCGACCGCAACACTACAATTCCAACATCTAAATCACAAGTCTTCTCAACTGCAGCAGACAACCAACCAGCCGTTGATATCCACGTTCTTCAAGGGGAACGCCCAATGGCAGCAGATAACAAGACTCTCGGACGTTTCCAATTGACAGATATCCCAGCTGCACCTCGTGGTATCCCACAAATCGAAGTAACATTCGACATCGATAAGAACGGTATCGTATCTGTTAAAGCCAAAGATCTAGGAACTCAAAAAGAACAAACAATTGTTATCCAATCTAACTCAGGTTTGACAGACGAAGAAATCGACCGCATGATGAAAGATGCAGAAGCAAACGCTGAAGCAGATAAGAAACGTAAAGAAGAAGTTGACCTTCGTAACGAAGTAGACCAAGCTATCTTTGCGACTGAAAAGACAATCAAGGAAACTGAAGGCAAAGGCTTTGATGCAGAACGTGATGCTGCCCAAGCTGCACTTGATGAGCTTAAGAAAGCCCAAGAAGACAACAACTTGGACGAAATGAAAGCAAAACTTGAAGCCTTGAACGAAAAAGCTCAAGGACTTGCTGTGAAACTTTACGAACAAGCTGCAGCAGCGCAACAAGCTCAAGCAGGAGCAGAAGGCGCACAAGCAACAGGAAACGCAGGCGATGACGTCGTAGACGGAGAGTTTACGGAAAAATAAGATGTTGAGGCGTTTAAAAAACGAAAGAAAAATAGGAAGCCATCGCCTTGTGCGATGCACAAAAGATGGCTTATCTTTTTTCCGAAGTTTTTAGCCGAAACTCAGTTAAGCCTAACTCGTTAAGAATGACTAATCACTAAAGTGGTTGTTATTCTACGGCAATTGCTATGACGACTTGCCTGAGCGTCGTAATGATAAGAAGAAATCCAGAGGTTGCAACCCAGCCTCTGTTTTTCGGTAAAATAGAGGATGTTGCGTATGAAAAAAGTACTTTGTATCATTTATCCTAATTTTTCTCTTTATGAGATAACCACTTTAACGAGTACTTTAGCTCTGTCTTTTGATATCACGATTGATTATGTAGCTTCTGAGCATTCAATGGTGGTTTCTGAGGATGGCTTGCCTTGTCAACCGACGAAAACATTGGATCAAATCCGTATAGAAGAGTATTCTTGTGTGATTTTGCCAGGAATGGTAAATATAGGTCCTGCTCTACAAGATGAGAAATTGATCTCGTTTTTGAGGGATCTTGGTGAGCAAGATATCCTAATTACAGCCATTTCTTCAGCGCCTCTTTTATTAGCGAAGGCAGGTCTGTTGAAGGACACGAAATTTACAGGTGGAATTTGGCAAAACTTCTTTGATTATTTTGAATTTCTTCCACGTGAAAATTTCCAACCGAAAGTTCTTGTCCAAGATAAACAAATCATTACGGCTATCGGTTTTGCACATCAAGAGTTTGCAAGGAAAGTGATACTAAGTCTAGGGTTGGCAGAGAATACGGACAACTATTTTAAAGAACAAAACGAGTATGCTGAAGAGGATTTGATATTTACTCTATCAGATGAAGAGTTTGATCAAGTGAAGCAGAGTATAGAAAACAGCCTCTAAAGATTTACATAAAAATTATAGAAAGGGACAAAGAGTGTTCGCAACTGAACACGGATTCCAAAATTTCTAATTTAATATAAAAGAAAGGAACAAAGAGCATTCGGGGAATTGAACTCGAGCGGAAAGCTTGGAAATTAGATAAACCTCCTAAGAAATCAGGATTTCTTGTCGGTTTCCTAAATTTCAGTCGCTTTCTGTTCGCTCTTAGTATCTTGTATGAACAATACTGAATTTTATGACCGTTTGGGCGTTTCGAAGAATGCATCTCAAGATGAGATCAAGAAAGCCTATCGGAAATTATCGAAGAAATATCACCCAGATATCAACAAAGAACCTGGTGCTGAGGAAAAGTACAAGGAAGTTCAAGAAGCCTATGAGACTTTGAGCGATGAACAGAAACGGGCTGCCTATGACCAATACGGTGCGGCTGGAGCCAACGGTGGCTTTGGTGGTGCAGGTGGTTTCGGTGGCTTCGATGGTGCAGGTGGTTTTGGTGGATTTGAAGATATCTTCTCAAGTTTTTTCGGCGGAGGCGGTTCTTCTCGCAATCCAAACGCTCCTCGTCAAGGTGATGACCTCCAGTATCGCGTCAATTTGACTTTTGAAGAAGCCATCTTTGGTACTGAAAAAGAAGTCAAATACAATCGTGAATCAAGCTGTCGTACTTGTAACGGATCAGGTGCTAAGCCTGGAACAAGTCCAGTTACTTGTGGACGCTGTCACGGTTCTGGTGTTATCAATGTCGATACTCAAACACCGCTTGGTATGATGCGTCGCCAAGTAACCTGTGATGTCTGTCATGGTCGCGGAAAAGAAATCAAAGATCCATGTACAACCTGTCATGGAACAGGTCATGAAAAACAAGCCCACAGTGTCCACGTAAAAATTCCAGCAGGTGTCGAAACTGGTCAACAAATTCGTCTAGCTGGTCAAGGTGAGGCAGGCTTTAACGGCGGTCCTTATGGAGACTTGTATGTAGTAGTTTCTGTAGAAGCCAGCGATAAATTTGAACGTGAAGGAACAACTATTTTCTACAAGTTAAACCTCAACATCGTCCAAGCAGCTCTCGGTGATACTGTCGATATCCCAACCGTTCACGGTGATGTTGAATTGGTGATTCCAGAGGGAACTCAAACCGGTAAACGATTCCGTTTGCGTGGCAAGGGAGCTCCTAGTCTTCGTGGTGGTGTTGTTGGTGACCAATACGTGACTGTTAATGTCGTGACTCCAACAGGCTTAAACGAACGACAAAAAGCAGCTTTGAAAGAATTCGCAGCTGCAGGTGATTTGAAAGTAAATCCAAAGAAAAAAGGCTTCTTTGACCATATAAAAGATGCCTTTGAGGGTGAATAAAAAAAAGAGCCATAAGGCTCTTTTTTTGTTTGTAGTTAGTAACGGAACAAAGATTCTCTGACTGATCTGCTATTCAGAACTTTGGCTGAACAAGCCAGCTTCATCCATTTTCTGGATGAGTTGCTTGAGTTCCGCTTCTTTACCAGGTTTCACGGTGACAGTATCAATATGCTTAATCGCCGAATTATCCTGAATATCTACCAAGGTCAAAGCTTTTTCATAGAATGCGACACCCTTTTTTAGGCTCTCCTGATCCTTCCAATATAGAATTGAGTAATTAGGATTTGGTTTCTTTCCGATTTCCTGTAAATAATTCCTACTTTCCTTCTCTAAAAATTGCAATAAACCGTGATTGAACAAGTTATCCCCTACTTTATAGTAAGAAATATCTCCTGTCTGTAGGACATAGACTTTGAGTCGGTTTTTAGTGAGGTTTGGACTTTCTTTCAGGACAGGGTGGCTATTGATGACCTCATCTGAGAAAGTCACATAAAAATTTAAGCCTCCACCCTCGAATTCATAGTGTCCATCTGATTCTACTTTTTCAGGAGGTAGGTCAAGGGAGATAAAGATTTGTTTTAAGTCTTCATTCCCTTTTCGGATGTCACTTGATGAAGCCTTGAAAAGATTGGCCACTAGTAGAAATGCTAGGGTTGCAAGAAGGCAGAGGCCACCAGAAATAATCAAGATGACTTTTAAAAACAGTTTCATTTTTAGTCCCTCCCTTTTCTGTTAGGATTTGGTAATCCAAGGTGAATTTAAGGGGATATAAGAAAAGTTGGAAACTTTCTTTTTCTTAGTCTTCTTCAGTTTCTCGTAGTTCTTTTATCACAACAAGTCTTGCTTGGAGGTCTTTTTCTAAGACTTTAAATTTGTAAGTGAGGTCTTCTTGGTATTCCTTGATGACTTCTTTTTGTTGATTTATAATTTGTAAGCTATTTTGGATAACATCTAAATCGCCTTTGATTGCTTCAACTCGATCAGTTGTATCTAAAACTTCTTCAGTGATAACTTCACGATTTTTAACAAGGAGGTAAGATCCGACTGCTGATCCAGCAAAAAGTAGTAAATTTGATAGTTTCATAGGAACTCCTTAAGCGTTTTTGATGGTTTCAGCGACTTGGGCAAGTTTGTCAAAGTCAGGTTCATGGGCAACAAAGTCAATTTTCAGGTCATCCTCGGCACCATAACGAGGAACGAGGTGGACATGGGTATGGAAAACCGTTTGTCCAGCGACTTCTTCGCAGTTGGCAATGATATTCATACCCTTGGCTTTAGTAGCAGTCATGACTTTTTGTGCTACCAATGGAACCTTAGCAAAAAGTTGACTAGCACACGCAGCATCCATTTCTAAAAGATTGCGGTAGTGTTCTTTTGGTACGACCAAGGTGTGACCAGGTGTTACTTGTGAGATATCAAGGAAGGCAAGAACTTGATCATCTTCGTAAACCTTTGATGCGGGAATTTCCCCAGCGATAATTTTACAAAAAATGCAATCTGACATAAAATCTACCTCTACTGTATTGAATTTTGATATAATATAGCTACATTATACCAGATTTGGAGAAAATATGTTAGAAATTAAAAATCTGACAGGTGGCTACGTTCATGTCCCTGTCTTGAAAGATGTGTCTTTTACAGTTGAAAGTGGGCAGTTGGTCGGTTTGATCGGTCTCAATGGTGCTGGGAAATCGACGACCATCAATGAAATTATTGGACTTTTGACACCTTATAGTGGAGAAATATACATCGACGAGCTAACCTTAAGTGCTAATCCTCGTGAATATCGTCAGCAGATTGGTTATATTCCTGAAACTCCTAGCTTGTACGAGGAATTGACTCTCAGAGAACATATCGAGACGGTTGCCATGGCCTATGGTATCGAGCAAAATCTAGCTTTTGAACGTGTAGAGCCGCTTTTAAAAATGTTCCGTTTGGATCAAAAATTGGATTGGTTTCCAGTTCATTTTTCCAAAGGGATGAAGCAAAAGGTTATGATTATCTGTGCCTTTGTCGTGGATCCTAGTCTCTTTATCGTAGACGAACCTTTCCTTGGTCTTGATCCTTTGGCGATTTCAGATTTGATTCAACTTCTAGAAGCGGAAAAGAAAAAAGGAAAGTCTATCCTTATGAGTACCCACGTTCTTGATTCTGCTGAAAAGATGTGTGACTCTTTTGTCATTCTTCACAAAGGTCAAGTCAGAGCCAAAGGAAATCTCCGACAACTCCGAGAAGCCTTTGATATGCCAGAAGCAAGCCTCAATGATATCTATTTGGCTCTGACCAAAGAGGAGGAGCTATGAAGGACTTGTTTTTAAAACGAAAGCAGGAATTTCGCAAGGAATGCTTGGGCTATCTCCGTTATGTGCTCAATGACCATTTTGTCTTATTTTTGTTGGTGTTGTTAGGATTTTTGGCCTACCAGTACAACCAGTTGCTCCAACACTTTCCTGAGAATCATTTACCAATCCTAATTTTGCTTGGGCTTATATCTATTTTACTTTTGCTTTGGGGTGGTATTGCGACCTATCTAGAAGCGCCTGACAAACTATTTCTTTTAGTTGCTGAAGAAGAAGTGAGAGAACACATCCAGAAGCAAAGTCTGATTTCTTTCATCTTTTGGGTCAGTGTACAGACTCTCTTTTTGCTCCTGTTTGCGCCGTTATTCTTAGCCATTGGTCTTGGTTTGCCGATTTTTGGAGTCTATCTCCTTGTCTTGGGGATAGTAAAATATGTGATTTTTCGCCAAAAGTCTAGCAACTTTTTCCTTGGAAATGGACTTGACTGGGATTATGTCATTGCACAAGAAAGTAAACGTAAGCAGTTCTTGCTTCGATTCTTTGCCCTCTTTACCCAGGTTAAGGGAATTTCAAATAGTGTTAAGCGCCGAGCTTATCTGGACTTTATTCTCAAGGGAGTTCAGAAAGTACCAGGGAAAATCTGGCAGAACCTCTATCTTCGTTCCTATCTGAGAAATGGAGATTTATTCGCCCTTAGTCTGCGGCTCATAATCCTATCTTTGGCCGCTCTCATCTTCATTGAGCAATCTTGGATTGCAGTCGCAATTGTAATTTTATTCAATTATCTTTTGTTATTCCAACTTCTAGCCCTCTATCATGTCTTTGACTATCAATATTTGACGCAATTATTCCCAGTAGGTAAGGGGCAAAAAGAGAAAGGCTTGAAGGAAATTTTGAGAGCGATTGGGGTCTTTGTATTAATCTTGGAAAGTCTCATAGGATTGCTTGTTTTTAAGGACAAAATTCTTGTTCTAGCACTTGTGGGAGCAAGTCTTGTCTTGCAATTTCTTTATTTGCCGTATCAACTGAGAAGATTGGTTGACGAATAGCATAAAAATTAGTAGAATAATAAGGAAACTTTATTCGGAGGAAAGAAATGGACTTGGGTGATATTGAGCTAACGCTAACCCCGATATCTGGGAAGAGCGGAAAAGCTTATATGGGAAGTTATCCTGATGGAAAACGTGTTTTTATAAAAATGAATACTTCTCCAATCCTGCCTGGTTTAGCTAGAGAGCAAATTGCACCACAATTGCTCTGGAACCGTCGTTTACCAGACGGCCGTGATATGTCCGCTCAGGAATGGTTGACAGGAAAAATTTTGACGCCAAGTGATATGAACCGTAAACAAATTATCGATATTTTGACACGTTTACACTGTTCACGTCCCTTGATGACCCAGTTGACACGATTGGGATATGCAATGGAAACACCTTCGGATTTACTTCAGTCATGGGTAAACAAGGCTCCGGATGCTTTAAAAAACAACCAGTATCTACGTATGGTTCTAGGTGATTTACGTGAGAATCTTCCTGGTTTTAGGGAAGACTATGCAACCATAGTCCATGGGGATGTCCGTCATAGCAACTGGTTTGAGACAGAGAGTGGCTTGATTTATTTAGTAGATTGGGATTCCGTTCGCTTGACTGATCGTATGTTTGATGTGGCCTATCTGCTCTGTCACTATATTCCAGAGTATCAATGGCAAGAGTGGCTAACTAATTATGGCTATAAGTATAATCAAACTGTCTTGAATAAGTTATATTGGTATGCTCAACTGTCATTTTTGAGCCTCATTACCAAATACTATGAAAATCAAGATTTGGATAATGTAAATCGGGAAATCTATGCTTTGCGTAGCTTCCGAGATAAGTATGGAAAGAAGAAATGAGAGTTAGAAATCGTAAAGGTGCAACAGAACTGTTAGAGGCTAATCCGCAGTATGTTGTTTTAAATCCCGCAGAGGCTAAAGGGAAGTGGCGAGATTTGTTTGGCAATGACAATCCAATCCATGTAGAGGTTGGTAGCGGTAAAGGTGCTTTCGTAACAGGAATGGCCAAACAAAATCCTGGCATCAACTATATCGGGATTGATATTCAGAAGTCTGTATTAAGCTATGCTTTAGACAAGGTCTTAGAAGTTGGAGTTCCCAACATCAAACTTCTATGGGTTGATGGTTCAGAATTGACCAATTATTTTGAAGATGGTGAAATTGATCGCTTGTATTTGAATTTCTCGGATCCATGGCCTAAAAAACGCCATGAGAAGCGTCGTTTGACTTATAAGAGCTTCTTGGATACTTTCAAACGAATCTTGCCTGAACACGGTGAAATTCATTTCAAGACAGATAATCGTGGCTTGTTTGAATATAGCTTAGTGAGCTTTTCACAATATGGCATGAAACTCAATGGCGTTTGGTTAGATTTACATGCCAGCGACTTTGAAGGAAATGTTATGACGGAGTATGAGCAAAAGTTCTCAAGCAAGGGCCAAGTCATCTATCGAGTTGAGGCAGAATTTTAAGAAAAAGCTTGAATCCAAGCTATTTGGGTGCTTATGCTTTACATTAGTACATAAAAGTGCTATACTATTAGCAAGAATATAAGAAAGAGAGGCGGGGAGATATCTTCGCCTCTTGCTTATGAGGAGGTGGACGCAATCGCAACTATCGTTGAATTAGTCAGAGAAGTCGTAGAACCTGTTATTGAAGCTCCTTTTGAACTCGTAGATATCGAGTACGGAAAGATTGGCAGTGACATGATTCTTAGTATTTTTGTAGACAAGCCTGAAGGAATCACCTTGAATGATACGGCAGACTTGACTGAAATTATCAGTCCTGTCCTGGATACTATCAAGCCGGATCCCTTCCCAGAACAATATTTCCTAGAAATTACAAGTCCAGGATTGGAGCGTCCTTTGAAAACCAAGGAAGCAGTCGCTGGAGCGGTTGGGAAATACATCCATGTCGGGCTCTATCAAGCCATCGATAAGCAAAAGGTTTTTGAAGGAACCTTGTTGTCCTTTGAAGAGGATGAGTTGACCATGGAATATATGGATAAAACTCGCAAGAAAACAGTCCAAATTCCATATAACTTGGTATCAAAAGCACGTTTAGCAGTAAAATTATAGAAAGAAAGGATAGCTTTTGAGAATTCAAAAGTAAAAAGAACATGAGTAAAGAAATGCTAGAGGCCTTCCGCATTTTGGAAGAAGACAAGGGAATCAAGAAAGAAGATATCATCGACGCAGTGGTAGAATCACTTCGTTCTGCATACCGTAGACGCTATGGCCAATCAGATAGCGTAGCTATCGACTTCAACGAAAAAACAGGTGACTTTACTGTCTATACTGTCCGTGAAGTTGTTGATGAAGTATTTGATAGCCGTTTGGAAATCAGTTTAAAAGATGCCCTTGCCATTAATTCAGCCTATGAGCTTGGTGATAAAATCAAATTTGAAGAAGCACCAGGAGAGTTTGGTCGTGTAGCAGCCCAATCTGCAAAACAAACCATCATGGAGAAAATGCGTAAGCAAACACGTGCCATTACCTACAATACTTACAAAGAGCATGAACAAGAAATCATGTCAGGTACAGTTGAACGTTTTGACAACCGCTTCATTTACGTCAACCTTGGAAGCATCGAAGCTCAATTGTCAAAACAAGACCAAATTCCTGGAGAAGTTTTTGCTTCTCATGATCGTATCGAAGTTTATGTCTACAAGGTTGAAGATAATCCTCGTGGAGTAAACGTCTTTGTTAGCCGTAGCCATCCAGAAATGATCAAACGTTTGATGGAGCAAGAAATTCCTGAAGTATATGATGGAACTGTTGAAATCATGAGCGTAGCCCGTGAAGCAGGTGACCGTACTAAAGTTGCTGTTCGCAGCCACAATCCAAACGTGGATGCTATCGGAACAATCGTTGGACGTGGTGGTGCAAACATCAAGAAAATCACTAGTAAATTCCACCCAGCTCGCTACGATGCTAAGAGCGACCGCATGGTACCTGTAGAAGAAAATATCGATGTTATCGAGTGGGTAGCAGATCCAGCTGAATTTATCTACAATGCCATTGCTCCTGCCGAAGTTGACCAAGTTATCTTTGATGAAAATGATAGCAAGCGTGCTTTGGTCGTCGTGCCAGATAACAAACTATCTCTTGCAATCGGTCGTCGTGGACAAAACGTTCGCTTGGCGGCTCACTTGACTGGATACCGTATCGATATCAAGTCTGCAAGTGAATTTGAAGCTATGGAAGAAGCGGGTCAAGTTGATTTCGCTGACACAGACGAATTGATAGAAGAATAAAAGCTGCAAGAGGAGGGAAAGATGAAAACAAGAAAAATCCCTTTGCGCAAGTCTGTTGTTTCTAACGAAGTAATTGATAAGCGAGATTTACTCCGTATTGTCAAGAACAAAGAAGGCGAAGTCTTTATCGACCCGACAGGCAAGGCTAATGGCCGTGGCGCTTATATCAAGCTAGACAATGCAGAGGCCCTAGAGGCTAAAAAGAAAAAAGTCTTTAACCGTAGCTTCAACATGGAAGTTGAAGAAAGTTTTTATGACGAGTTGATCGCTTATGTTGATCACAAAGTAAAAAGAAGAGAGTTAGGACTTGAATAAGCAAAAAGTAAGTAATCTCTTGGGATTGGCTCAGCGAGCGGGGAAAATCATCTCGGGTGAAGAAATGGTTGTCAAAGCCATTCAAGACCGGAAAGTTAAATTGGTATTTCTAGCTCATGATGCTAGCCCAAATCTAACCAAGAAGATTCAAGATAAAAGTCACTATTATCAAGTAGAAGTTGTAACCGTGTTTTCAACACTGGAATTAAGCATAGCAGTTGGGAAATCAAGAAAGGTTTTAGCTGTGACAGATGCTGGATTTACAAAGAAAATGAGGTCTCTTATGGAATAGAAGAGGAGGACATGATTTGTCTAAGAAAAGATTGTACGAAATCGCAAAAGAACTTGGAAAAGAAAGTAAGGAAGTTGTAGCGCGTGCAAAAGAGTTGGGCTTGGAAGTAAAAAGCCATGCATCAAGCGTAGAGGCTGCTGCTGCTGAAAAAATCGTAGCCAGCTTTAAGCCTGCTGCTCCTAAATCAGAAGCAAAACCTGTAGCGCCAAAAGCAAGTGAAGCGAAGGTGGAAAGTAAACCAGCTACGCCAGCAACTCCTAAGGAAGAAAAAGTTGTAGCTGCAAGACCGCAGAGTCGAAACTTTAAGGCGGAACGTGAAGCGCGTGCCAAAGAGCAAGCAGAACGACGCAAGCAAAACAAGGGTAACAACCGCGATCAACAACAAAACGGTAACCGTCAAAAGAACGATAACCGTAATGGTGGGAAACCTGGTCAAGGGAACCGTGACAATCGTCGTTTTAACGACCAAGGGAAGAAACCACAAGGCCAAGGAAATCGTGGCAATGATTATCGCCAACAAGCTGATAATCGTTCTAACCAAGCTGGTCCTCGTATTGACTTTAAAGCCCGAGCAGCAGCTCTGAAGGCTGAGCAAAATGCAGAATACGCACGCTCAAGTGAGGAACGCTTCAAACAGTCTCAAGTTGCCAAAGAAGCCTTGGCTCAAGCTAATAAACGCAAGGAGCCAGAAGAATTCTTTGAGGAAGCTGCTAAACTAGCTGAACAAACTCAGCCTGTAGTTGAAGTAGCTCCTGTAGTCAAAGAGGCTGTAGTGGATACACGTCGTAAAAAGCAAGCTCGACCAGACAAAGAACGTGATGATTATGATCACGAGGAAGATGGTCCTAGAAAACAACAAAAGAATCGAAGTAGTCAGAATCAAGTGAGAAATCAAAGAAATAGTAACTGGAATAACAATAAGAAAAATAAAAAAGGCAATAAACAAAATAACCGTAATCAGGCTCCAAAACCTATTACAGAGCGTAAATTCCATGAATTGCCAACAGAATTTGAATATACAGATGGTATGACCGTTGCGGAAATCGCAAAACGTATCAAACGTGAACCAGCTGAGATTGTTAAGAAACTATTTATGATGGGCGTTATGGCCACTCAAAACCAATCTTTGGATGGAGAAACAATCGAACTCCTCATGGTTGATTATGGAATTGAAGCTAAACAAAAGGTAGAAGTGGACAATGCGGATATCGAACGTTTCTTCGTAGAAGATGGATATCTAAATGAAGACAAGTTGGTTGAACGTCCACCAGTTGTAACTATCATGGGACACGTTGACCATGGTAAAACAACCCTTTTGGATACCCTTCGTAATTCACGTGTTGCAACAGGAGAAGCCGGTGGGATCACTCAGCATATCGGTGCCTACCAAATCGAAGAAAATGGTAAGAAGATTACCTTCCTCGACACACCAGGACACGCGGCCTTTACTTCTATGCGTGCACGTGGTGCCTCTGTTACCGATATTACCATCTTGGTCGTAGCGGCAGATGACGGGGTTATGCCTCAAACTATCGAAGCTATCAACCACTCAAAAGCAGCTAATGTTCCAATCATCGTTGCCATTAACAAGATTGATAAACCAGGTGCCAACCCAGAACGTGTGATCGGTGAATTGGCTGAACACGGTGTTATGTCAACTGCTTGGGGTGGAGATTCTGAGTTTGTAGAGATCTCAGCTAAGTTCAACCAAAATATCGATGAGCTCTTGGAAACTGTCCTTCTTGTAGCTGAAATCCAAGAACTTAAAGCAGATCCGACAGTTCGTGCCATCGGTACTGTTATCGAAGCGCGCTTGGATAAAGGAAAAGGTGCGGTTGCAACTCTTCTTGTTCAACAAGGTACTTTGAACGTTCAAGACCCAATCGTTGTCGGAAATACTTTCGGACGTGTCCGTGCCATGACCAATGACCTTGGACGTCGTGTTAAGGTTGCAGGACCATCAACACCAGTATCTATTACAGGTTTGAACGAAGCACCTATGGCGGGTGATCACTTTGCTGTATACGAAGATGAAAAATCTGCTCGTGCAGCTGGTGAAGAACGTGCTAAACGTGCTCTTATGAAGCAACGTCAAGCTACTCAACGTGTCAGCCTAGAAAATCTATTTGACACTCTTAAAGCTGGTGAACTTAAATCTGTTAACGTCATCATCAAAGCTGACGTACAAGGTTCTGTTGAAGCTCTTGCTGCTTCCCTTCAAAAGATTGATGTGGAAGGTGTAAAAGTTACCATCGTTCACTCAGCAGTTGGTGCTATTAATGAATCTGACGTCACCCTTGCCGAAGCTTCAAATGCCTTTATCGTAGGTTTCAACGTACGCCCTACACCACAAGCTCGTCAACAAGCAGAAGCAGACGATGTAGAAATCCGTCTCCACAGCATTATCTACAAGGTTATCGAAGAGATGGAAGAAGCCATGAAAGGGATGCTCGATCCAGAATTTGAAGAAAAAGTTATCGGTGAAGCAATCATCCGTGAAACCTTCAAAGTATCTAAAGTCGGAACGATCGGTGGATTTATGGTTACTAGCGGTAAAATTACCCGTGACTCTAAAGTCCGTGTTATTCGTGATGGAGTCGTTATCTACGACGGTGAACTTGCAAGCTTGAAACACTATAAAGATGACGTCAAAGAAGTTACAAATGGCCGTGAAGGTGGTCTCATGATTGATGGCTACAATGATATCAAGATGGATGATGTGATTGAAGCTTATGTTATGGAAGAAATCAAGAGATAAGATTTTTGCTCCTTTCTTAGGTGGTGAGGGACGCAAGCAAACCGATGGTTTCATTGCTTATTTTTGAGCCTAGAGTCTCAAAAATCCCCAGTGATTGAACTGAATTATCAGCCCAATCACTTTCACCACGGCGAAAGAAGCCGATGAGTTCAAATTGAACTTCGTTCCAATTTGAATTGAAAATCAATAAGTTTAGAAAAAGCTAGGTCTGCTGGCCTAGCTTTTGGTTCAATAGAGAGGAAGGAATAGCATGGCAAATCATTTCCGTACGGATCGTGTGGGCATGGAAATCAAGCGTGAAGTCAATGAGATTTTACAAAAGAAAGTCCGTGATCCGCGTGTCCAAGGCGTGACTATCACAGATGTTCAGATGTTAGGCGACTTGTCTGTAGCTAAGGTTTACTACACTATTTTGAGTAACCTTGCCTCAGATAATCAAAAGGCCCAAATCGGGCTTGAAAAAGCAACTGGAACTATCAAACGTGAACTTGGTCGCAATTTGAAATTGTATAAAATTCCAGACTTAACTTTCGTTAAAGACGAATCCATCGAGTATGGAAACAAGATTGACGAGATGCTACGCAATCTGGATAAGAACTAAGAAAGAGGGGCAACCCTCTTTTTTTGTTTTAAAAACGAGGACTCTGCTTTACTAAAATCTTATCAAGAAAAAATAAGTTCAGAAAATTTCTTTTCAAGAATAAATGTGATATGATATAGTTCAAAATTGAAAGAAGAAGAGAAAACAACAATATGTCTAAACAAGATATAGCTTTGCAAGTATTGCAACAAGTCGTGAAGCTCCCTATTGTCAAAGTTGATCGGTCAAAATTTTTAGTAGATAAATTTTCCAAAGTATTGGATCCCAAGGATATTCCTAGATTATTAGAAGAGGGCCCAACAGCTTTATTGTCTCAAGATGTTTTAGATAAAGTTGCCGATTCTTGTATTAAGGATAATGTTCTATTGGCGAGTGGAACTTCTGTTCTTGCAGGTATTCCTGGTGGTCTAGCCCTTGCAATCACCATTCCAACTGATGTGGCTCAGTTTTATGCCTTTTCCTTAAAACTAGCGCAAGAATTGGGATATATTTATGGTTATGATGATCTTTGGGCTTCACGAAATGAATTGAGTGAAGAAGCTAAAAATACACTCTTACTCTATCTCGGAGTTATGCTTGGAGTCAATAGTGCTGGAGCCCTTCTTCGATCTGGTGGAATTTCAGTTGCTAAACATGTCATGAAGACAGTTCCTCAGAAGGCTTTGGCTAAGACTTTGTGGTATCCTATTTTAGAAAAAATCCTGAAAATTTTTGGTGTTACCCTTACAAAGGGAGGCTTAGCAAAAGGGGTGGGAAAAGTGATTCCTATTCTAGGTGGAGTAATTTCAGGTGGTTTAACCTATACGACCATGAAACCTATGGGTAAAAGTTTGCAAAGGGAATTATCCAAACTAGTCAATTACAGTGAAGTTCAGTATCAAAGAGATGTGGAAACGATTCGAAAAGAAGCAGAAATCATCGAAGCAGAGTAATAAGAAGAAACTAGCAGGCTTGTACTGCTAGTTTTTTTATCCTAGTCCTTGTGGTATAATAAAAAAAGAAAATCCAGTGTGAGAACAGAATGGAGGTTGTGATGGATAATATTATTGACGTATCTATTCCCGTTGCAGAAGTGGTGGATAAACATCCAGAAGTTTTAGATATTTTAGTTGAGCTTGGTTTTAAACCTCTTGCAAATCCCTTGATGCGAAATACGGTTGGGCGTAAAGTATCGCTTAAGCAGGGTTCTAAACTCGAGGGAACACCTATGGATAAGATTGTGCGTACGCTTGAAGCAAATGGTTACGAAGTGATCGGGTTAGACTAATGACAGATGAACGTATTCATATCCTGCGGGATATTTTATTAGAATTGCATAATGGAGCCTCTCCAGAGTCCGTTCAGGAACGCTTTGATGAGACCTTTACAGGTGTATCTGCTATTGAGATTTCCCTTATGGAGCACGAGTTGATGAACTCGGACTCAGGTGTAACCTTTGAGGATGTCATGGAGCTCTGTGATGTGCATGCCAATCTTTTTAAAAATGCTGTTAAGGGCGTAGAAGTTGAGGATACCGAGCATCCTGGTCACCCTGTGCGAGTCTTTAAGGATGAAAATCTAGCTCTCCGTGCTGCCTTGATTCGGGTCCGTAGATTGCTCTCAACTTATGAATCTGTGGACGACGAGGAAATGCTGGCGGAGATGCGTAAGGGTTTGGTGCGTCAGATGGGGCTTGTAGGTCAGTTTGACCGTCACTATCAGCGCAAGGAAGAACTCTTCTTTCCTGTCATGGAGCGTTACGGACATGACTCGCCTCCAAAGGTCATGTGGGGAGTGGATGACCAAATCAGGGAACTCTATCAAAAAGCAATGGCGACAGTCAAATCCTTACCAGAAGTGTCTATTAGTACTGTAAAGGAAGCTTTTGAAGCTTTTGCGACAGAATTTGAGAGTATGATTTTCAAGGAAGAGTCCATCCTTCTCATGATTCTGCTCGAATCCTTTACCCAAGATGACTGGATTCAGATTGCTGAGGAAAGTGATGCCTATGGCTATGCTATCATCCGTCCGTCTGAAAAATGGATTCCAGAACGTCAAAGTTTTGTTGAGGAGAAAAGTGTAGAAGAACCAATTCAGCCAGAAACTGTAGATGGCCAAGTTCAGCAAGTCATTGATACGCCAGAAGGGCAGTTTACTATTACCTTTACACCTAAGGAAAAGGAAGCGGTGCTAGACCGTCATAGTCAACAGGCTTTTGGCAACGGTTATCTCTCGGTTGAACAAGCAAATCTTATCCTCAATCACTTGCCTATGGAGATTACCTTTGTTAATAAGGATGATATCTTCCAGTATTACAATGACAATACGCCAGCAGATGAGATGATTTTCAAACGGATACCATCCCAAGTCGGGCGAAATGTTGAGCTTTGTCACCCACCCAAGTACCTTGACAAGGTAAAGGCCATTATGAAAGGTCTTCGTGAGGGGGAAAAAGACAAGTATGAGATGTGGTTCAAGTCGGAGTCACGGGGCAAGTTTGTCCATATCACCTATGCTGCGGTACACGATGAAGACGGAGAGTTTCAAGGAGTCTTGGAGTATGTTCAGGATATCCAGCCTTACCGTGAGATTGATACAGACTACTATCGAGGAATAGAATAAGGAGAGACGATGAGTTACGAACAAGAATTTATGAAAGAATTTGAAGCCTGGGTCAATACTCAAATCATGATTAATGAAATGGCCCTCAAAGAAAGCCAAAAAGTCTATGAAGAAGATCAAGATGAGCGTGCTAAAGATGCCATGATTCGCTATGAAAGCCGCTTGGATGCCTACCAGTTTTTGCTAGGCAAGTTTGAAAATTTCAAGGCAGGTAAGGATTTCCATGATTTGCCAGAAGATTTGTTTGGTGAGAGACATTATTAAAATTTAGGAATTAGAAAAGGGAGTTCAACTCCCTTTTTCATTGTTCCTAGAACCTTTTTGTGTTACAATGTTAGCATGAAAACGAAAAATATCATTAAAACAGGTTTGGCATTAGTAGGTCTTGGAGCACTTGCTTTTGGAGCAAAGAAAGTAGCTGATGAGCACAAGCTCATGAAGACGCAAGAAGAGTTGACTGCGATTGTGCGTGACTACTTTTCAGAGATGGGTGAAATTGCGACTCTCTATGTCCAAGTATATGAAAGCAGCCTAGAGCGTCTCGTTGGCGGTGTCATTTTTGAAGATGGTCGTCACTATACCTTTGTCTTTGAAGATGAAGATCTCATCTACGAGGAGGAGGGCTTATGATTTCTCCTAACGGTTTAGAAGAATTAGCGAATTTAGTAGAGCAGGATGGCAAGAAGGTCTTCCTTTTTGTTGCGGATTGGTGTGGCGATTGCCGTTATATTTATCCCGCCTTGCCAGAGATTGAAGCGGCAAATCCAGAGTTTACTTTTATACGAGTAGACCGTGATGAGTACATGGAACTTGCTAAACTTTGGGATGTTTACGGGATTCCGAGTCTTGTTGTTTTAGACAAGGACAAGGAAATTGGACGCTTTGTCGATCGTGACCGTAAAACCAAGGGGCAAATCAATGACTTTTTAGCAAGTTTGAAATAGGAGAAAAGAATGATTTTTACATACAATAAAGAATATGTAGGCGATGTCCTTATGGTTATCGTGAAAAACAGTGGTGACGCCAAGCTAGATGCTGAGCGTAAAGGCAATATTGCGCGTGTTTTCCTAAAAGAAATTGGTCAAACTGTCGCATGGAACATTTTTGAAGTTTCTAGCATGTTTGAAATCGCTGAGCGCGGGCAAGTATTTTTAACTGACGAGCAAGTAGCACGTTTGAACCAAGAATTGCAGGCAGAAGGATTTACAGAAGAGATTATCAATGACAAGGAACCGAAATTTGTCGTTGGAGAGATTGTAGAGATGGTTGCGCATCCAGATAGTGACCACCTCAATATCTGCCAAGTTGCTGTTGGGAATGACAAGACAGTACAAATCGTTGCTGGTGCTCCCAATGCACGTGTTGGTTTGAAAACCATTGTTGCTCTTCCTGGAGCTATGATGCCAAAAGGCAATCTCATTTTTCCAGGCGAACTTCGTGGGGAAAAGAGTTTTGGGATGATGTGTAGTCCTCGTGAACTTGCCTTGCCAAATGCTCCCCAAAAACGTGGTGTCATTGAATTGTCAGACGACCAGGTAGTTGGAACACCCTTTGACCCAGCTACACACTGGACTGCTTAATCACTAAAAGTGATTTATAATCTTTGCTTGAGGGAAATAAGATGGCAAAAAATGTTGTGATTACAGGTGCAACATCAGGTATTGGTGAAGCAATTGCGCGTGCCTATCTAGAAAAAGGTGAAAATATTGTTCTCACAGGACGTCGAATAGAAAGACTTGAAGCTCTAAAAGCAGAGTTTGCAGAAGCCTTTCCGAATCAAAATGTTTGGACCTTTCAGCTAGATGTAACCGATATGACAATGGTTAAAACGGTTTGTTCAGATATTCTTGAAGCAGTAGGTTCGATTGATGTTTTAGTTAATAACGCTGGACTTGCTTTAGGCTTAGCTCCATATCAGGACTATGAGGAGTTGGATATGTTGACCATGCTAGATACCAATGTCAAGGGATTGATGGCGGTTACGCGGTGTTTCTTGCCTTCCATGGTAGCTGCCAATCAAGGTCATATCATTAACATGGGTTCAACCGCAGGTATTTATGCCTATGCGGGTGCAGCAGTCTATTCAGCAACCAAGGCTGCAGTAAAAACCTTTTCGGATGGCTTAAGGATTGATACCATTGCTACAGATATCAAGGTGACCACTATTCAACCTGGAATTGTAGAGACGGATTTTTCTAAGGTACGTTTTCATGGAGATGAAGCACGGGCTGCGACTGTTTACCAGGGGCTTGAAGCCTTACAGGCACAAGATATCGCTGATGCAGTGGTTTATGTTACCAGTCAACCACGACGAGTACAAATCACAGATATGACAATCATGGCTAATCAACAAGCTACTGGGTTTACGATTCATAGAGATTAATACTATTTAAAAAAGTTACAAATCTTGTAACTTTTTTTGTATTCTTCCGAATTATTAAGTAGGAGGATGAAAAATGTATAATAAAGTTATCATGATTGGACGCTTGACGTCTACACCAGAATTGCACAAAACCAACAATGACAAGTCAGTTGCTCGTGCGACCATTGCCATTAACCGTCGTTTCAAGGATCAAAACGGGGAACGTGAAGCTGACTTCATCAATATTGTTGTCTGGGGGAAATTGGCTGAAACCTTAGCTAGCTACGCGACTAAAGGCAGTCTCATTTCTGTAGATGGGGAGCTCCGTACCCGTAAGTTTGAGAAGAATGGTCAGAGCAACTACGTGACAGAGGTTCTCTGTACTGGATTTCAACTTTTGGAAAGTCGTGCTCAACGTGCTATGCGTGAAAATAATGCAGGTCAAGACTTAGCAGATTTGGTCTTGGAAGAGGAGGAACTTCCTTTCTAGGATTGATTATAGAAAAAGCTGGTTCGTTTATAGACCGGCTTTTTCTATTATTTCTAGTTATATTGTTCGGAAATTACTTCTTAAGATAGGTCAAATAAATGTACTTGTACAATAAAATCAAGCACTTTTTTTGAAAAAGTAGTAGAATAAAGTAATATATATTCAAAATTTTCAGAAAAGGAATAAAATTTGAAGGAAAATAAAGAGAAAAAAGAATTGTTGAAATGGCTGATAAAGCGTATATTACTGATGATTCCAGTGGTCTGTATTCTCTTTTGGATTTTTGGCCGTTGTCAAACAAGTGGCATCAAGGATCAGACTAAAATTGGTGTAACCTATATGACCATGAACAATGAGTTCTATAAAAGTATTCATTCGGAAATTAGTCGAATTTCCGATGAAAGAGGAGCTCTTGTTTGCGTCCGAGATCCAGAATTGGATGAAGAAAGGCAGAGCCAGCAGATTGATGATTTTTGTGCTCAAAAAGTTGATGTGATTGTGATCAATCCGGTCAAGGGGGATAGCCAGTCCATTTTAACTGCTCTTGAAAAAGCTAGAAAACAAGGAATTAAAATCATTGCAGTCGATACCCAACTGAAAAATTTTAAGCCCGATGCAAGTATTGTATCTGATAACTACCAAGCGGGAGTATTGATTGCTAAAGAGCTGATGAAACGTTCCTCTAGCGCTCGGGTCCTCCTTTTGGAGCATAAGGGGACTGTTTCAGCAGATACGCGGATTCAGGGGTTTAAAGACACTATAGAGGGGCACAGTTCTTATCAGATTGTATCGGAACTAGAAACCAAGGGGCAAACGGAGATCGCCATGCCGGCTGTCCAGAATTTTTTACAATCAGGGGTTGAAATTGATACCTTGGTTGCCTTAAATGACCGCTCGGCTATAGGAGCTTTAGCTGCAATTAAGGAGCAAGGAAATAGCCAGTCCATTGCAATTTATGGAATCGATGGCTCACCAGATATGAAATCCTTGTTGCACTCGACGGATGATGTAGTGGGAACCGTTGCTCAATCTCCCTTGAAGATGGGAGACCGTGTTATGGAAGTTATCCAAGATATTTCTGAAGGGAAGAGCTATACCAAAGAGGTGACCATTCCAGTTGAAATGATGACAAAGGAAAACATTGATCAGTTTGATGTGAATGGGTGGCAGTAATGAGAAAGTTTAGAGGTGTTCGATACAGTTTGGCCATTCTTATGGTCGTGAATTTTATTGCTGTTATGCTCAACAGCATCATCTATCTTCAAGCAACCAACTATATCATCGCTCAACGCCAAGCCTCTCTATTATTGGAGCGCCTAGAGCGTATTCCTTTTGCTCCATCTACGACTTTTTGCTTGTCAGCAATCTTATTTGCTGGGATTGCCTTAATATCAATGAGTCGTTATCGTCCTCAAACGAGCCGATGGTCTATCTTTGATAAACGAAATATTCTAGAGATTCTCCTGATGTTGCTCTTGATGTGGGTTCAAAATATAGCTTATAATGGGATTATTCTCTTGGTTTTTGCGGATATTTTCTATGGTTCTAAAGAGTTGAATACTAAACGAGACCGCAAGTATTGGTTTGCGTTTATACTAGTGAGTTTCCTGATGCTTCTTGTGACCAACTCAGACGTCTTTTCACTTTTCTTTCCGATTCCGTCCTTGGATACGTATATTCAGTTTTATCCGTCCTCCCTCCGAATTTTGGCCTTTTTTCTGAAGAATTCTCTCTATGCCTCAAATTTGGTGTTCTTCATTATTTCGCTTTTGTTTTATATTATGAATGTCCTTGCGGAGAACCACGAAGTGGAAGAGGAATTGGCCATGGTATCCAAAGTTAATACGGAGTTGAACAACTATATGGCCTTATCTGAGAAAATTGCAGAGGATCGGGAGCGTAAGCGGATTGCTCGTGAGATTCACGATACCTTGGGGCATGTATTAACAGGAATCTCAGCTGGTTTAGATGCAGTTGGAGTCTTGATTGATATCGATCCTAATCGGGCAAAAGAACAGGTGAAAAATGTGTCAGAAGTCGTCCGCGAAGGGATTCAAGATGTGAGAGGCTCTCTCAATCGCCTTCGGCCAGGAGCTCTTGAGGGACGAACTCTCAAAGATGCTTTAGAAAAGATGATTCATGAGTATCAGAATCTTTCAAATTTACAGGTTGATTTAATCTATGAATGGGTTGATGTCGATATGGACGTCATGATTGAAGATACGATTTTTCGTGTGATTCAAGAATCTATGACCAATGCGGTTCGTCACGGCCATGCTAGTCTAATGGAACTTCATTTTTTTGAGGATGAAGCAGATTACATAATAGAATTGCAGGACAATGGAGTTGGGTTTGAAACCTTGACCTATGGATATGGGCTCAAGCAGATGATGGAGCGTATTTCTATCCTAGGAGGACAGCTCCAATTTGAAAGTCGCGATGGATTTTTCACACGAGTCAGTTTACCGAAATAAAAAGAAGGGAGATAAGAGATGGTGATAAAAGTAATGGTGGCAGATGACCAGTCTTTGATTCGAGAATCTCTGAAAATTATTTTGTCAGCTCACTCCGATATCGAAGTGGTAGCAACAGTAGAAGATGGGAATCATGTCTTGTCGAGCATCCCACAAACTCATCCTGATTTAATTTTGATGGATATTCGGATGCCAGGTATGGATGGAGTTTTGGCTACAAAAGAAGTAAAAGAGCATTATCCGGATATCAAAATTATTATTTTAACGACCTTTGATGATGATGAATTTATCTATAGTGCGCTCAAATATGGTGCTTCAGGATATCTCTTAAAAGGGACCTCGACAGACGAGCTCTACGAAGCTATTAAGGTGGTGTATCAGGGTGGAGCTATGATTAACCCTAATATCGCTAGCAAAGTCTTTCAAATTTTTTCACAGATGGCTAAATCCAACTTTTCTATTACTGTGGATGAAGATAATGTCAAAGATTTAAGCACTACGGAATGGCGAATTATTCAAGAAATTGGTTATGGCGAGTCAAACAAAGAAATTGCCGCCAAACTTTTCTTGTCAGAAGGAACCGTGCGCAATTACTTATCAACGATTTTGGCAAAATTAAACCTACGGGATCGAACACAATTAGCGATTTGGTCAGTCCAAACAGGAGTGACCAGACGCGATTTTTCAAAAGGAAATACGGAATGAAATTAAAGCGAAAGCATCTTTATTTTGGGGTTGGACTCCTTATTATGCTCTGTGTAAGTGCGGGGGTTTATTGGTGGAAACAGCAACCAACCGTACTTCATATAGGAGTTTATGCAGGTTCTAGTTGGGATGTACCAACCAGTCAACGTTCGCATGCTTTAGATCGAGCAATTGAAAAATTTGAAAAGTCCCATCCCAATGTCCGTGTGGAATATGAAAATGGAATTCCACAGTCTGAATATTCAAACTGGCTCTCAGAAAAAATTGTTTCAGGAAAGACACCGGATGTCTTTATGGTCTCTGAACAAGATATTTCTTTATTGGCAGCGCGAGGCGTTTTAGAAAATTTGAATGGTTATATGAGTCAAAAAGATCAGGCTACTTTTTATACTGCTGCATTTGAATCCTGTGTCTATCAGGGACAACCCTATGCTTTACCTTACGAAAGCAATCCTATTTTAATGTGTGTCAATAATGATTTGCTGGATAAGGAAGGTATTGAGGTTCCCAAAGAAGGTTGGAGTCTTGAAGAATTTTATGAGATTTGTAAGGAACTAACCAAAGATACCAATGGAGATGGGCAATTGGACCAATTTGGGAGTACAGAATACACCTGGAAAGAAGCTTTGGCAGCAAATGGAGGCAGTCTCTTTCAAGGAGGGATGCTCAAGCTCACAGCTCCAGAAGTCAAAGAATCTTTGACTTTTCTGCAAAAATTGGAAGAGTTAAATAAAAATTATAAGGTGAGTTCCAAAGATTTTGACCAGGGGAAAGTAGCATTTTACCCCATGACTTTGGCTCAATATAGGACTTATAAACCTTATCCCTATCATGTTTCCAAATATTCAAACTTCACCTGGACCTGTATTCCTATGCCTGCTAAGTCAAAAACCACCAAGGCGACCTTGGTTACGACGACTTCTTTTGCCATGTCTGCTCGGACTCCTCATTCAAAGTTGGCTTGGGAGTTGATGCAAGTGTTGACAGAGGATCCAGAAATCCAACAAACTCTTTTTGCTGAATCTCAAGGGATTTCTGTCATGCCTGATGTAGTCAAGAGTCGTTCTAGTAAAGATCTTCTGCAAGTGGATGATTTTGGGGTAGATTCCTTAACCAATCAGACCTTGAACCGGATTATGGAACAAGCTGTTGAAAGTAGTCCAAAAAATGTCTCAAAAGAGGTGTTAGAAAAGCTAGACTACTTGATTGGCAATGCCTTGCGCGATCAAGATGTTGAGAACCGCTTGCCGCAAATTCAAAGGGAGATTGAAAGTAGTCTTCAGGTAGAATTTTAAGAAAAAAAGATGACATTGTATCAAGTGACAGATGTCATTTTTTTATTGCTAAATGTCATGTTTATAATGTGACATTTGACAATGTAAAAACGTTTTCAAATAATCTACAATAGAGTCAAATAAAGGAGGCGTAGTAAAATGAAATACCTCATTTTAGTCAGTCATGGAGGATTGGCAGAAGGGCTAAAAACATCGCTAGCTATGTTTGCTGGTGACAAGATGAATCAGGTCATCGCAGTTGGACTTAAAGAAGGAAAATCCGTTGATGACTTTGCAGTTGATTTTAGAGAGAGCATTTCAGAATTGACAGCAGATGATTCTGTGCTGGTCTTGGCAGATATTGTAGGTGGTAGTCCATTAACCACGGCAGCCACTGTCCTAGAAGAAGCTGGAAAGCTAGATGGAGCTTTAATCCTTGGTGGGATGAACCTCACCATGGCCTTGACAGCAGTTGTGATGAAGGATGTGTTGGATGGAGACGATTTGTCAGCAACTATCTTATCAGAAGCACAATCTGCACTACAACCTTTTGAAGTTTCAGCCACTAGTGCTGAAGAAGATGATGACGATATTTAATAGGGAGGTACCTTATGGTAGTAACATTTGTACGGATTGATGACCGCATGATTCACGGTCAAACAGTCACACGCTGGGCAAAAGAAAAACCATGTGATGGTTTGATTGCCGTAAACGATGCAGCAGCATCAAACAAGGTTTTGATCCAAGCTTACAAAGGAGCATCAGACAAGAAAACCTTTGTATGGACAAAAGAAGCCTTTAAAGAAAAGTCAGCAAAAGTAACGGAATCTGACAGTCGGTATTTCTTGATTACCAAAAACCCAATCGATATGAAGGAAATTTTGGTGGATCAAGGTTTTGTCCCAGGAGATGTTAAAGAAATCATCGTTGGCCCTGCAAATGATCGACCTGGTGCAGTGAAATTGGGTAATAACCAATCCATCACACAGGAAGAAGCAGAAGCCTTCCAAGCCATTCAAGCAGCAGGCTATAAGGTGAAATTCCAGTTGTTGCCTGATGTTTCGATTGGTTACTGGGATGATTTCAAATCTAAATTTGGTTTTTAAACCTAACAATTTTATTAATTAGGTAAATAAATTTACAAACAAAAAGGAGCGTTTGTTATGACAATTTCATGGATTCAAGCAATCTTGCTTGCAGTTTTCGCCAGCTTGTCTTCAATGCCTGGTATGGGAGGTTCCAGTATCGGGAACTATACACTCGGTCGTCCCTTGATCGGTGGGTTGATTTCAGGTTTAATTCTTGGAGATGTGACAACCGGTATTATGGTCGGGGTTGCCCTTCAAGTCGTTTATATCGCCTTGGTAACACCTGGTGGAACCGTATCTGCCGACGTTCGTGCTATTTCTTATATTGGTGTTCCTCTTGCTATCTTGTTTGTGCATGCAAATCACATCACAGACGAAGCTGGAATTGCGGCAGCTGCAGCCCCAATCGGTGCAGCCGTTGGGACAATCGGTACTGTTCTTTTCTACGGTACAGCTACAATGAACTTACTTTGGCAACACATTGGTTGGAAGGCTGTTGAAGAAGGAAACTTCAAAAAACTCTACGCAGTTGACTGGGTTTACCCATGGATCTCTCACTTCCTCTTCTCTTTCCTTCCAACTATGATTATCACCAAATATGGTGAAAACATGGTTGATTTGATGAAACTTTACCTTCCTATGGATGGTTTCTGGATGAAAGCTCTCTTTACAGTCGGAGCCCTTCTCCCATGTGTCGGTATTGCTATCTTGTTGAAACAAATTGTTACAAAAGCAACTGACTTCATTCCATTCTTTGTTGGATTTACCTTGGCTAAATCTCTCGGCTTGAACTTGGTAGCGAGTGCGGTTGTTTCATTAATCTTTGCAGTAATCTACTATGAACTTGAAGTAATCAAATCTATGAAAGCTGTTCCAGCTGGGGCTGTTTACGTAGACGATGATGAGGAGGATATTTAAAATGGCTGATAGAAAGAAAATTTCAAAGAAAACATTAGCAAAAGCATTTCATCATTGGTATTATGGTCATTTGACTTGTTTCTCTCAAGAACACATGCAAACCTTTGGGTACTTGACTTCTATGCTTCCAATCGTAGAAGAAATGTATGATACAAAAGAAGAACAAAAAGATGCTATGCAAACCTATACTGCTTTCTTCAATACTGAACCGCAACTTGGATCTCTTGTTGTAGGGATTACAGCTGGTTTGGAAGAAGCACGTGCAAATGGAGATGCAGTAGATGGTGAAACCATCAATGGGATGCGTGCCGGTTTGATGGGACCAATCGCTGGTATTGGTGACTCTTTGATCGTTGGTACCTTGATTCCAGTTCTTTTGGGGATTGCACTTGGTCTTTCTAAAGGTGGTAACGTCGCTGGTGCTATCTTCTACATCGTCGTATGGAACTTCCTAGTCTACTTTGGTATGCGCTTTGCCTTCTTCAAAGGATATCAATTAGGGGATAAAGCCGTTGAATTCCTAGTAGGACCAAAAGGACAAGCTCTTCGTAAAGCAATCAGCGTTGTCGGTGGTATGGTTATTGGTGCCGTAGCAGCGACTTGGGTCTCTGTTACAACAGCACTCGAATTCAAAAATGCTAACGGAGAAGCCTTCCTTAAAATTCAAGAAAAGATTGATGGTGTTTATCCAGGTCTCTTGACAGCAACCTTCATCACTATTTGCTGGTGGTTGATGTCTAAGAAAAAAGTTTCACCAAACAAAGTCATGTTAATTCTAGTTGTTGTTGCCTTAATTGGTGTTGCTCTAGGTATCTTTGACCCACATCTTAATTACTAAGGTCAAGAGAACCCAATATTTACTAGTAAAAATTTTGAGAATGAAGTAGACTAATCTCCTTCTCTTACACTTCATTCTCAATTTTTATCAGGAGGATTTTCATGGTTACAAAACAAGAACTTGTTAATGGATATGAAACAGAAATTAAGTATCAACGCCACATGCTTGAAAATTTGGGTCGTTGGTTCAGTTTGCTCTTTATCACTGCTAGTATTGGTGTGGTATTGATTTATCTTTTTCATAAAACCTTCCTCCCACTCTTAATTTTCGGAATTTTACTTGCCTTGATTGGAATATTAGGAATGGTGGTTTTTGGATATGGTATCTACCGCGGGCGGATCAATCTCCAAAAGGTTATCGATGATTTCAATCAAAAGTTGACGATTCTCAATTAATATTAAAGGAACATCTCTTTCATTTTTGAGGTGTTTTTTTCTTGACTATTTCTGACTAAGTGATACAATAGAACTATGGTTTAGCACTCGTATACAAAGAGTGCTAATAATATGATTATCTTATGGAGGAAAGCAGATGTTGAAACCATTAGGAGACCGCGTGGTCTTGAAAATTGAAGAAAAAGAACAAACAGTTGGTGGCTTTGTCCTTGCAGGATCAGCCCAAGAAAAAACAAAAACAGCTAAAGTAGTAGCTATTGGACAAGGTGTTCGCACCTTGAGTGGTGAACTTGTTGCTCCAAGTGTAAAAGTTGGAGATCAAGTTTTAGTTGAAGCTCATGTAGGTATTGATGTCAAAGATGGTGATGAAAAATATATCATCGTTGGTGAGGCTAACATCTTAGCAATTGTGGAAGAATAATAGGAGGAAATAAGTATGTCAAAAGAGATTAAATTTTCATCTGATGCACGCTCAGCAATGGTCCGTGGCGTTGATATCCTAGCTGATACTGTTAAAGTGACCTTGGGACCTAAAGGCCGTAACGTTGTTCTTGAAAAATCATTTGGTTCACCATTGATTACCAATGATGGGGTGACAATCGCTAAAGAAATTGAACTAGAAGACCATTTTGAAAATATGGGTGCCAAATTGGTATCAGAAGTAGCTTCTAAAACCAACGATATTGCGGGTGACGGGACAACCACTGCAACTGTCTT
This sequence comes from Streptococcus sp. Marseille-Q6470, assembly GCF_946902905.1. NCBI lineage: Bacteria > Bacillati > Bacillota > Bacilli > Lactobacillales > Streptococcaceae > Streptococcus > Streptococcus sp. Marseille-Q6470. The sequence continues at coordinate 904,092 of NZ_OX336385.1, read as the reverse complement.
GACCCAAGCCATCGTTCGTGAAGGAATCAAGAACGTTACAGCAGGAGCAAATCCAATCGGTATCCGTCGTGGGATTGAAGCAGCAGTTGCAACTGCTGTAGAAGCCTTGAAGAACAATGCCATTCCAGTATCAAGCAAGGAAGCAATCGCACAAGTCGCTGCCGTATCCTCTCGCTCTGAAAAAGTGGGTGAATACATCTCTGAAGCCATGGAAAAAGTTGGTAAAGATGGAGTTATCACTATTGAAGAATCACGTGGTATGGAAACAGAGCTTGAAGTTGTAGAAGGAATGCAATTCGATCGTGGTTATCTATCACAGTACATGGTCACTGACAATGAAAAAATGGTTGCAGACCTTGAAAATCCATACATTTTAATCACTGATAAGAAAATCTCAAACATCCAAGAAATTTTGCCACTTCTAGAAAGTATTCTTCAAAGTAGCCGTCCGCTCTTGATTATTGCAGATGACGTTGACGGTGAAGCTCTTCCAACTCTTGTCTTGAACAAGATTCGTGGAACTTTTAACGTCGTTGCTGTTAAGGCCCCTGGATTCGGTGACCGTCGTAAGGCTATGTTAGAAGACATCGCGATTTTGACAGGCGGAACTGTTATCACAGAAGATCTTGGTCTTGAGTTGAAAGATGCTACCATCGAAGCGCTTGGTCAAGCAGCGAGAGTGACTGTAGATAAGGATAGCACTGTTATTGTAGAAGGCGCAGGTAATCCTGAAGCAATTGCTAACCGTGTCGCTGTCATCAAGTCTCAAATTGAAACAACAACATCAGAATTTGACCGTGAAAAACTTCAAGAGCGCTTAGCTAAATTGTCAGGTGGTGTCGCAGTTATCAAGGTTGGTGCTGCAACTGAAACTGAGTTGAAAGAAATGAAACTCCGTATCGAAGATGCTCTTAACGCGACTCGTGCAGCTGTTGAAGAAGGTATCGTTGCAGGTGGTGGTACTGCCCTTGTTAATGTCATCTCAGCTGTCGCTGCCTTGGAATTAGAAGGCGATGAAGCAACAGGTCGCAATATTGTTCTTCGTGCCTTAGAAGAGCCTGTACGTCAAATTGCCCACAACGCAGGTTATGAAGGTTCAATTGTTATTGATCGTTTGAAAAATGCAGAGCTTGGAACAGGCTTCAACGCTGCGACAGGTGAATGGGTTAACATGATTGAAGCGGGAATCATCGATCCTGTTAAGGTTAGCCGTTCAGCCCTTCAAAACGCAGCATCAGTAGCAAGTCTTATCTTGACAACAGAAGCAGTTGTGGCTAATAAACCAGAACCTGTAGCAACAGCTCCAGCTATGGATCCATCAATGATGGGTGGTTACTAGAGAATATAAAAATAACAGGTAGAGATGAAAGATTTTCTACCTGTTTTTTTACATGAAATGCAAAAGAGGAAGTTATGCTTCCTCTTGTTTATTTTATGGTTTGATAACTTCAGCTCCACCCATATATGGACGAAGGACTTCAGGAATAGTAACAGAACCATCTTCGTTTTGATAGTTTTCAAGAATAGCAGCGACGGTACGTCCAACAGCAAGTCCAGAACCATTCAAGGTGTGGAGAAGTTTAACCTTACCATCGGCTTCATCACGGTAACGGATTTGGGCACGACGAGCTTGGAAATCTTCTGTGTTTGAACAGCTTGAGATTTCACGGTAAGTATTTTGTGCTGGAATCCAAACTTCCAAGTCGTAAGTCTTAGCAGCTGAGAAGCCCATGTCTCCAGTAGAGAGAGCAACTACGCGGTATGGAAGGTTGAGTTTTTGAAGGATGTTTTCAGCGTTGGCTGTCATCTTTTCCAATTCTTCGTATGATTCTTCAGGTTTAGCAAATTTCACCATTTCAACCTTGTGGAATTGGTGCAAACGGATCAATCCACGAGTATCGCGACCAGCTGAACCAGCTTCAGAACGGAATGATGGACTCATAGCAGTAAAGTAGATTGGCAAGTCTTTTCCGTCAAGAATTTCATCACGATAGTAGTTAGTCAAAGGTACTTCAGCTGTAGGAATGAGGACGTAGTTCGTATCTTTTAATTCAAAAGTATCTTCCTTGAATTTTGGATATTGACCAGTACCAAACATAGAATCATGGTTAACCATGTAAGGTGTGATGACTTCTGTATAGCCTTCCTTACCATGCTCATCTAGCATAAAGTTGTAAATAGCACGTTCCAAACGAGCTCCAAGGCCTTTATAGAAGAGGAAGCGCGCTCCAGTTACTTTTCCACCACGTTCCCAGTCAAGAATACCGAGGTCTTCACCTAGATCCCAGTGAGCTTTTGGTTCAAAGTCGAACTCGCGAGGAGTTCCCCAACGGCGAACTTCTACGTTATCATCTTCGTCTGCACCGATAGGCACGCTGTCAGCGGGGATGTTTGGAAGAGTAGTGGTAAATTCTGTTAATTTAGCGTCAATTTCTGCCAACTCAGCATCGAGTGCTTTGACCTCTGCAGAGAGAGTTTGCATGGCAGCAATCTTGTCATCGGCATTTTCCTTGTTGCGCTTAGCTTGAGCAATCTCAGCAGAAACTGTGTTACGCTCTGCCTTGAGGGTTTCAACCTTAACCAAGATGTCACGACGTTTAGCATCGATTTCTTTCATCTCGTTCAAGATAGCAGCATCTACACCACGTGTAGCCAATTTTTCTGCGACAGCATCAAAGTCTGTACGAATACGTTTGATATCTAACATATAAACTCCTTTATGAAAAAAGCACACCTGACAAAGCGTTGGAGTGGCAGAGCCACGGTTCCATCCAACTTCACAGGTGTGCACTTGATTCTGTATTTGATTTAAAACAACGGTAGAATTTCACCTATCTCTCCTATCTGCTCGCAGCACCCGCAGACTTTCTGGAAGAAGAGGATAACCTACTTATCCGTTTCTATGATTATACTAAACTTTCTATTTTTTTGCAAATAGATTTTTGATTTTACGACCGATGATTTGGAGTAAGGTTGGAAGCTTCACAACCTTTTCATTTCCGATTTTTTCCCGAGCAATTTTAAGAATTTTTCCGGAGTCTTTTGAGGCAAAGAGGAATTTTCCTTGGTCTGTAAAAACTTCAAAATGACGACTAACCTTACGACCCGAAACATTGGCTCCGATTTGATTAACGCTAGACCATGGGATTTGAATATAATCCTCGACATTTCGGTCTGCGTAAAATTCTAGTGCTTGATCTCCAACAAGGAACTTTCCAACCTTTCCTGAAATGGAAAGATAGGAAGTTCCGGTAGTTTGTAGGTCAATGACTTTGTTGAGGGATTGTGCCATGTTTAGTCTTCCTTACTTTCACCGAAAAATGCTTGGTAGAGAGCCTTAAGAGCCGCTTTTTCTTGGTCTTTGTGGACAACGAACATGATAGAAACTTCACTAGAACCTTGTGACATCATTTGAATGTTGATCTTGTTTTCAGATAGGGCGCGAGTGGCTGTAGCAGTTACCCCGATATGGCGCTTCATTTTTTCGCCAACAATCATTATGATAGACAGGTCATGTTCGATTTCAGCATGGTCAACTTCAGCTTTTTGAACTAATTGACGAAGGATTTCTTCTTCTTTAATAGGAGTTAATTCTCGTGAACGTAAAATGATAGATAGGTCATCGATACCAGTTGGCATATGTTCCCAACCAATATTCAGGTCTTCTAGAATTTGAAGCACTTTACGACCAAAACCAACTTCGCGGTTCATCAGGTACTTAGACATATTGATGCTGACAAAACCAGAGTCACCAGCAATTCCCACTACTGGGAATTCATCGCTGCTATGTTGTAGCACGATGCGAGTACCTGGATGGTCAGGATTATTAGTATTTTTGATAACGAGAGGGATTTTTCCACGGTAGGCTGGTAGAAGTGCTTCATCGTGTAGTACAGAGAATCCTGCATAGGCCAATTCACGCATTTCACGGTAGGTCAATTCTGGGATAGAGTGTGGCTTATGGATAATACCAGGGTGAGCTGCAAAGATTCCATCTACATCAGTAAAGTTTTCATAGAGGTCAGCCTTGACACCAGCAGCGATGATGGAACCAGTAATATCTGATCCCCCACGTGAGAAGGTACAAATTTG